>CBINBY010000004.1:0-90034 GCA_966248995.1 uncultured Burkholderiales bacterium
CGCCGACGGTGAGGCCGTCGATGCGCAGCGTGGGCTGCCCGACGCCCACCGGCACACTCTGGCCTTCCTTGCCGCAGGTGCCCACGCCGGTGTCGAGCTTCATATCGTTGCCGATCATGCTCACGCGGGTCAGCACGTCGGGTCCGTTGCCGATAAGGGTGGCGCCCTTGACGGGGTACTGGATCTTTCCGTCTTCCACCCAGAACGCTTCGCTGGCGGAGAACACGAATTTGCCGCTAGTGATGTCGACCTGCCCGCCGCCGAAATTGGATGCGTACAACCCGCGCTTGAGGCTGGCGACAATCTCCTCCGGGCTCTGGTCGCCACCCAGCATGTAGGTGTTGGTCATGCGTGGCATGGGCACGGCAGCGTAGCTTTCGCGGCGGCCATTGCCAGTTGGGCGGACCTTCATCAACCGGGCGTTCATCGCGTCTTGCATGTAGGCGCGCAGGATCCCGTCTTCGATGAGCACATTGCGCTGCGTGGTGTTGCCTTCGTCGTCCACGTTGAGGGAGCCCCGCCGGTCGGGCAGCGTTCCATCGTCGAGCACCGTGACGCCCTTGGCCGCTACGCGCCGGCCGATGCGGCCCGAGAAAGCGCTGGATCCCTTGCGGTTGAAGTCGCCTTCCAGGCCATGACCCACGGCTTCGTGCAGCAGGATGCCCGGCCAGCCGGCGCCCAGGACCACGCTCATCTCTCCAGCGGGCGCGGGGCGCGATTCGAGGTTGGTGAGCGCGGCGTTCACGGCCTGGCTGACATAGCCCTCGATCACGCTGTCGTGGAAGTAGCCGAAGCCGAAGCGCCCGCCGCCGCCGCCCGTGCCGACCTCGCGGCGGGTCGCGCCGTTGATCGTCTGTTCGGCGATGACGGTCACCGACAGCCGCACGAGCGGACGCACGTCCGCGGCCAGCGTGCCGTCGGCGCGCGCAACCAGGATCACGTCGTACTCTCCAGCGAGACTGGCCATGACCTGCGCGATGCGGGGATCCTTCGCGCGCGCCAGCTTCTCGACCTTTTCCAGCAGTGCAACCTTTTGCGTGCTATCAAGCGTGGCGATCGGGTCCATGGCCGCGTACAGAAGGCGGCTTTCGGCCACCTGGTGCTGCCCCGTGACCTTGACCTTGCGGCTTTGCCCCGCCGCGGCGATGCTGCGCACCGTCTGGGCCGCGTCCATCAGGGCCGCTTCCGAGAGGTCGTCGGAATAGGCGAAGGCCGTCTTCTCGCCAGCCACGGCGCGCACGCCCACACCCTGGTCGATCCCGAAGCTGCCGCTCTTGACGATGCCTTCCTCCAGACTCCAGCCTTCGCTGCGGGTGTACTGGAAGTAGAGGTCCGCATCGTCGACCCGATGCAAGGCGATGGTCTGCAGCGCGCGCGACAGCGTGGCTTCGCTGAGCCCGAAGGGCTCCAGCAACAGGGATCGCGCGATGGCCAGTCGTTCGATGGTGGGTTCGCGGGAGATCATGCCCAGTCCTTCAAGGGGAAGCGGTCATTGTAGGAGGGGGGCATCGCCGCGATCGCGCACGACACCCGGCGAAGTGTGCGGTCATCGGCGGCCGTTGCCCCTCGCCCGATCAATCGGTTGAATCCTTCAAGTCGAGTGCGCGGGCGTAGAGCATCTTGCGAGGAGCGCCGGTCAGCTCCGCAGCCAGGCTCACGGCCTGCTTGAGAGGCAGCTCGGCCATCAGCGTGCGCAGCGTGGCGTCATGCCGCGAGGCATCGACACCCGCATCGCTTGTGTCCTCGGACGCATGCAGCACCACCACGAACTCGCCGCGCCGACGGTTGGGATCTTCAGCCAGCCACGGACCGAGACGAGATGCCGGGAGCGTGAAAACCGATTCGAACTGCTTTGTGAGCTCTCGGCACACCGTTACCTGGCGCGTGGGACTTGCAGCCGCCAGCTCATCAGCCAAGTTGTCGATGCGGTGTGGCGCTTCGAAGATCACCTGCGCGGTGTGTGCTGCGACCGCGGCGGCGATGGCACGGGTGCGTTCAGCGCCGCGTGGCGGAAGAAAGCCGACGAAGCAGAAGCCTGCTGTGTGCACATCGCCTGCAACGCTGACAGCGGCCGCGGCGCTGCTGGTTCCGGGCACTGGAACCGTTCGATAGCCCCCCTGCTGTACCTCGGCGACCAGCGCGGCCCCGGGGTCGCTGATCGCCGGGGTGCCTGCGTCGCTGACGAGTGCAATGCGCTCGCCGCGAGCCAGCCGCTCAAGCACGGCCTGTGCCGCTTCCCGCTCGTTATGCTCGTGCACGGCGAACAGCTGCTTGTCCAGGCCCAGGTGGCGCAGCAGCAAGGCGCTATGGCGCGTGTCCTCGCAGGCGACGGCATCGACCAGCGACAACACGTGGATCGCGCGCAGGGTGAGGTCGGCCAAATTGCCGATGGGGGTGGCGACGATGTACAGCGCGCCTGCGGGATACTGCTGGCTACCAGCCGCGGCGTGCGCCGCAGCAAGCAACAACGAGGCACTCGGGGTGGTCACGACGGGCACGACGAAGGGGGTAGGCGACAGGGGCGAAGCCCGTGCCGCGGTGTTCCTGCAGCGCCAGGGGCTGGCACTGGTGGCTCGCAATTATCGGGTGGCCCGCGGGCCATGTTCGCAAGGCGGGGAGGTCGACCTCATCGCCCGGGAGCGCGACGGCACGCTGGTGTTCGTGGAGGTCCGGCTGCGCCGGAGCGCTGATTTCGGTGGTGCAGCCGCGAGCATCGGTGCGGGCAAGCGGCGCAGCATCGTGTTCGCTGCGCAGCATTACCTTCGACACCTGGTTTCGCCGCCGCCTTGCCGGTTCGATGTGGTGGCCATCGAGGGCGAGCGGATCGAGTGGCTCAAGGGAGCCTTCGACGCGTCTTGAGCCGCCACGGTGGGAACTTGCCGGCCGCCACGCTGTCGCAGTGGTGCACCCCAGCGTCCGTCGTCGCGAGAGGGGTGTCTTATCATCCCTGCCCATGCTCGAGCAACGTATTCAGCAGCAGTTCTTCGACAGTGCGGACCTGAAGTACGCGGCGGCGGAAGTGCTTGTGAAGCCCATCGCCGACGCGGTGAACGCCGTGGTTGGCTGCATCACGGGCGGCGGCAAGGTGCTCGCCTGCGGTAACGGCGGTTCGGCAGGCGACGCGCAGCACTTCGCGGCCGAGTTCATCGGTCGATTCGAACGAGAGCGCCCGGGTCTCGCCGCAGTGGCGCTCACCACGGATACATCCATCCTCACCGCGATCGGCAACGACTACGACTTCAACGTCGTCTTTGCCAAGCAGGTGCAGGCGCTGGGCAATCCGGGCGACCTGCTGCTGGCGATCAGCACCAGCGGCAACTCGGCCAACGTGCTGGCCGCCGTGGAAGCCGCCCACGCCAAGGAGATGACCGTCGTGGCGCTCACTGGCAAGGGGGGCGGAAAGCTGGCTGAACGGCTCGGCGAGACCGACGTGCACATCTGCGTGCCGCACGATCGCACGGCACGCATCCAGGAGGTTCATCTCCTTGTGCTGCACTGCCTGTGCGATGCGGTCGATCTGCTGCTACTGGGCGAACAGGACAACGCATGACTTCAATTTCCCTGCGCACGGCTGTCGCGGCCGCTGCCATCGTCGGCTCCACACTCCTTTCCGCTTGTGCTCCCCTCGTAGTGGGCGGCGCCATGCTGGGAGGTACCTTGATGGTCACTGACCGCCGCACCCCGGGTGCGCAGATCGAGGACCAGTCCATCGAGCTCAAGGCCATGAACCGTGTCCGCGAGGTGATCGGCGATCATGGTCACGTGAGCATCACAAGCTACAACCGCACGGTGCTCATCACCGGCGAGGTACTGAACGAAGCCGACAAGGCTACCGTGGAGCAGGCGGTGCAGCGGGTGCAGAACGTCAAGGGCACCGTCAACGAGCTGGGGATCATGGCTCCGACCTCGCTCACGAGCCGGTCCAACGACACCCTGCTGACCAGCAAGGTGAAGGCCACCTTCATCGACGCCAAGGACGTCTACGCCAATTCCGTGAAGGTCACTGCCGAGCGCGGCACCGTTTACCTGATGGGGCGCGTCACCGAGCGCGAAGCCGATCGAGCCACCGAACTCGCGCGAACGGTGAGCGGCGTGCAGAAGGTGGTGCGCCTGTTCGAGATCATCACCGAGCAGGAGTTGGCCGACCTCACGCCCAAGGCGGTGCGGTAGCTGATCTCGCGGCTACTTCAGCCGCGAGATCAGGCTGGAGGTATCCCAACGCCCGCCGCCGGCGGCCTGTACATCGCCGTAGAACTGGTCCACGAGCGCCGTCAGGGGCAGGCGTGCGGCCTGGCGCCTTGCCTCGTCGAGCACCAGCCCGAGGTCCTTGCGCATCCAGTCGACCGCGAAGCCGAAGTCGTAGCGTCCTTCGATCATGGTCGGGCCGCGGTTGTCCATCTGCCAGCTCTGGGCGGCGCCCTTGCTGAGGACGCCGAGCACGGCCTTCATGTCCAGGCCAGCCTTCTGGCCGAAGGCGATGGCTTCGGCCAGGCCCTGCACCAGCCCGGCGATGGCGATCTGGTTGACCATCTTGGCGAGTTGCCCGGCGCCGCTCGGGCCCAGCAACGTCACGGCCTTGGCGTACGCGAGGGCCACCGGGCGGATCCGTTCGAATGCCGCAACCTCGCCGCCGCACATGACCGTCAGCGTGCCGTTGAGTGCGCCGATGTTGCCCCCTGAGACGGGCGCATCGACGAAGGCCAGCCCGCGCTCTCTTGCGGCATCGGCGAGCTCGCGAGCGACCTGGGCAGAAGCCGTGGTGTGATCCACGAACACGCTGCCAACTTTCATGCCGGCAAAGGCGCCGCTCTCGCCGAGGACCACTGAGCGCAGGTCATCGTCGTTGCCCACGCAGGCGAAAACGATGTCGGCGTCGCGGGACGACTCGCACGGGGTGGGTGCCGAGCGGCCGCCGTACTGGCGGACCCAATCGGCGGCCCTGGACGTGGTGCGGTTGTAGACGGTGATCCGATGGCCGGCGCGCGACAGGTGGCCGGCCATCGGGTGGCCCATCACGCCCAGGCCGAGGAAGGCCACGGTGTGCGGGGCGATGTTGTCGTAGGTCCTGGTGTCGCTCATTCGATCCTCCTGAAAGGCAAACGGCCTCGCGCCAAACAGCAGGAGGCCGCGTGCATGATGGACGAAGAGATCAGACGATGGTGAGGTGTTCCGTGCCGGCCGAAAGGTCGCCGCTACGGGCGCGCTGGCTGTGGAGCTTGATCTGCAGCCGCAAGTCGTTCACGGAGTCCGCGTTGCGCAGGGCATCCTCGTACGTGACCATGTTGCCTTCGTACAGGTCGAACAGGCTCTGGTCGAAGGTCTGCATGCCCAGCTCGCGCGAGCGCTTCATGATCTCCTTGATTTCGGAGACCTCGCCCTTGAAGATGAGCTCGGAGACCAGCGGCGTGTTGAGCATGATCTCCACCGCCGCGATACGCCCCTTGCCTTCCTGCCGCGGAAGCAGACGCTGCGACACCAGCGCCCTCAGGTTGAGCGACAGGTCCATGAGGAGCTGAGCGCGCCGCTCTTCGGGGAAGAAGTTGATCACCCGGTCGAGTGCCTGGTTGGCGCTGTTGGCGTGCAGCGTGGCCATGCAAAGATGCCCGGTCTCGGCGAAGGCCACTGCGTGCTCCATGGTTTCCCGGTCGCGGATCTCGCCCATGAGGATGACGTCGGGCGCCTGGCGAAGGGTGTTCTTGAGCGCCTGCTCCCAGCCTTCGGTGTCGATGCCGACTTCGCGCTGGGTCACGATGCAGTTCTTGTGCGGGTGCACGAACTCCACCGGATCCTCGATGGTGATGATGTGCCCGTAGGAGTTTTCATTGCGGAAGTCGACCATCGCGGCCAGCGATGTGCTCTTGCCGGAGCCGGTGGCGCCGACGAAGATCACGAGGCCGCGCTTGGTCATTGCCACGTCCTTGAGCACCTGCGGCAGGTTCAGTGCGTCGATAGTGGGCAGTGTCTGAGGGATGGTCCGCAGGACGAGCCCGACATGACCCTGCTGCACGAAGGCGTTCACGCGGAAACGGCCCACGCCTTGCGGCGAGATGGCGAAGTTGCACTCCTTCGTCCTCTCGAACTCGGCAGCCTGCTTGTCGTTCATCACCGAGCGCGCCAGTGCCAGCGTGTGCTGGCCGGTGAGCGGCTGCGGCGACACCTTGGTCACCTTGCCATCCACCTTGATGGCGGGTGGGAAGTCGGCGGTGAGGAAGAGATCCGAACCGCTGCGCGACACCATCAGGCGCAGCAGGTCATTGACGAACTTCGATGCCTGGTCTCTTTCCATGCGGCGTCCTCTGCGGGAGCGTGAGGTTCACTTCTGCGACAGCACGGCCGACAGTCGGGTGCTGACCTGTCGCAGGCGCAGCGACAGGCGGCGCGACAGCGAGGCGAGCAGCGCCACTCCCACGCGCGGCTCCTTGTTGATCATCTCGTCCAGACGGCGGGCGTCAATCACGGCTAGCGTGCAAGGCGTCAGCGTGCGACACGAGGAAAAGCGAACGCCGCCGTCGAGCAGGGACATCTCGCCCAGCATCTCGCCCGGCCGCGCTTCCGCGAGGCGAACCTTGCCGCCCCACGCCGGCCCGCGGTCGACGGCTACGGTCCCTTCGAGTACGACGAGCATGTAGCTGCCCACCTCGTCCTGGCCGATCACCTCGCGGTCGGCCGGCACGTGAACGAACTCCAGGTACTGGCTCATGCGCAGCAGGTCGGCGCTGTCGAGGGCCACGACGTGGCCGTCGACGTTCCACAGCTGCAGGAACAGCTCGGTGCCCTGGCGGCGGTCGAAAGGCTGCGCGTCGATCCGCGGCGCGCGTACGGCCCAGGACGACGGCGACAGCTCGTGCGAGTCATGCGTCAGCGGGGCGAAGAACCCGGCGTCTTCCGTTGCGGGCGCGCCGGGCTGGCGCTTGATGCGGGCAAGCAGACTCTTCACGATGTCGGTGGCCGGGGGCTGGGCCGGTCAGCCTGGGAAGTTCTCAGGGAACTTGGCTTTCGAGCGGGCTTCCGCGGGCGAGATGATGTTGCGACGTACCAGGTCGGCCAGGTTCTGGTCCAGCGTCTGCATGCCCAGGCTGTTGCCCGTCTGAATGGCGGAGTACATCTGGGCCACCTTGCTCTCCCGGATGAGGTTCCGGATGGCTGCGGTACCCAACATGATCTCGTGCGCCGCGACCCGGCCCGAACCGTCCTTGAGCTTGCACAGCGTCTGCGAGATGACGGACACCAGCGACTCCGACAGCATCGCGCGCACCATTTCCTTTTCGGCCGCCGGGAAGACGTCGACGATGCGGTCGATGGTCTTGGCGGCGCTCGAGGTGTGCAGGGTGCCGAACACCAGGTGGCCCGTCTCGGCCGCGGTGAGCGCGAGGCGGATGGTTTCGAGATCGCGCATTTCGCCCACGAGGATTGCGTCAGGGTCCTCGCGCAGTGCCGAGCGCAGGGCGTTGGCGAAGCTGAGCGTGTGCGGACCAACCTCGCGCTGGTTGACCAGGCACTTCTTGGACTCGTGCACGAATTCAATCGGGTCTTCCACCGTGAGCACGTGGCCGTACTCGTTTTCGTTGAGGTGGTTGACCATCGCGGCCAGCGTGGTCGACTTGCCGGAGCCCGTGGGTCCGGTCACCAGCACCAGGCCGCGCGGCTTGAGCGCGAGCTCGGCGAAGACCTTGGGCGTGGCCAACTGCTCGAGCGTGAGGATCTTGGAGGGAATTGTGCGGAACACCGCGCCCGCGCCGCGGTTCTGGTTGAACGCGTTGACGCGAAAGCGAGCCAGGCCCTGGATCTCGAACGAGAAATCGCACTCCAGCGTCTCTTCATACGCCTTGCGCTGCGCGTCGTTCATGATGTCGTAGACCATGTCGTGCACTTGCTTGTGCTCGAGCGGGTCCACGTTGATGCGTCGCACGTCTCCGTGCACGCGAATCATGGGCGGCAGGCCTGCCGACAGGTGCAAATCCGACGCCTTGTTCTTGACCGAGAACGCGAGCAGTTGGGTGATGTCCATGAAGAGGCAGGGTGATGCGCCGGCAGAGTGGGTGGCGTCGAAGCGGAAGGTCGGCGCGTAAAGGGGTGCGGGATACTCGTCGCATTATGGCGACGATCGGTGACAACATACAACAAGTGCGCGCTCGCATTGCATCAGCTTGCGCGGCAGCGAATCGCCCCGTGCAAAGCGTCACGCTGCTGGCGGTGAGCAAGACTTTCGCGAGCGGCGCGGTGCGCGAAGCACATGTCGCAGGCCAGAGCGCGTTCGGCGAAAACTATGTGCAGGAAGCGCTTGACAAGATGGCCGAGCTTGCCGATTTGCGCGCCGTCATCGAATGGCACCTCATCGGCCCGCTTCAGAGCAACAAGACTCGCGTGGTGGCCGAGCATTTTGACTGGGTGCACACCATCGACCGGCTCAAGATCGCCGAGCGCCTGTCGGCGCAGCGCCCGTCGTGGTTGACACCGCTGAACGTGTGCCTGCAGGTCAACATCAGCGGTGAGGCCAGCAAGAGCGGCGTGGCTCCCGCCGACGTGCCTGCCCTCGCGAGCGCGGTTGCTGCCTTGCCGAGGTTGCGCCTGCGCGGCCTCATGGCGATTCCCGAGCCCGAGGGCGACCTGGCTGCGCAGCGCAGACCACATGCCGCATTGCAGGGGGTGCTCGACCGGCTGCGCATGCAGGGCATGACCCTGGACACGCTGTCGATGGGCATGAGCGCCGATCTTGAAGCGGCCATCCTCGAAGGCGCCACCATCGTGCGGGTTGGTAGCGCCATCTTCGGGACCCGGCCCGCACCTTGACGGCTGTCGGCGCGTAAGACGCTGCACGCTGGTGGCGGGCGAGTTTCATGCCGCGCGGGCGTGAAGGCGCCCACGTAGACTCGCGACCATGGAGATCATTGCTTTCATCGGCGGCGGCAACATGGCCGGCGCCATCATTGGCGGGTTGCGCCGCAGCGGGCGCGAGGCGGCTTCCATCGTCGTCATCGATCCCGTCGATGCGGCACGCGAGAAGCTGCGCGCCGAGTACGGCGTGAGCACGCTGCCAAAGGCCGATGCCTCGCTGCAAGCCGCGTCGATGATCGTGTGGGCGGTCAAGCCGCAGTACTTCCAGGCAGCGGCTTTGCCGTGTGCCTCGCATGTGGGCCAGGCGCTGCACCTGAGCGTGATGGCCGGTATCCGCAGCGATGCCATCGCCGGCGCGGCGGGCACGCAACGCGTGGTGCGCGCCATGCCGAACACGCCGGCGCTCATCGGGCAGGGTATCTCGGGGTTGTATGCGCGAGAGGGCGTCAACGACGAGGAGCGGCGGGCGGTGGAATCGGTACTTGCGCCGACGGGGCGCACTCTGTGGGTGACGCGTGAGGCGGACCTGGATGCGGTGACCGCCCTGTCGGGCTCCGGCCCAGCCTATGTCTTCTACTTCGTCGAGGCCATGATGCAGGCGGCCGAGGAGATGGGGCTCTCGGCCGAGCAGGGCCGGCAGCTTGCACTGGCGACGTTCAGCGGCGCGGCGGCGCTCGCCGCATCATCGAACGAAGCGCCCCACGTGCTGCGCGAAAGGGTTACGTCCAAAGGCGGGACCACCCACGCCGCGATCACCTCGCTGGATGCGGACGGCGTGAAGGCCCTTTTCATCCGCGCGTTGCACGCCGCGCGACGCCGAGCTCACGAACTGGGCGACGAGTTCGGGAGCCACTGAGGCCGGACCGATGTTCGGCCGGCGGGCTTGAAGGCCCGCTGGTTCCCGGCTCTTGACTCAGCGTTGCGCAGTCGGGCCGCGTGAGATGTGCGCGACCGAGGCCGCAGGAACCAGGCCATTTCTTCGCTACAGTCTCCCCTGCGTCCGCACGCGACGCACGAATACCTTCGGAGAATTTCATGACATTCACGAACCTGTCCTACGTTGGAGACAGTGAGAGCAGCCCCTGGCACACCTACCTTTCGCAAGTCGACCGCGTGACGCCCTACCTCGGCTCCCTGGCGCGCTGGGCCGAGACCCTCAAGCGGCCCAAGCGTGCCCTGATCGTCGATGTGCCGATCGAGATGGACGATGGTTCGGTGCAGCATTTCGAAGGCTTTCGCGTGCAGCACAACCTGTCGCGCGGGCCGGGCAAGGGCGGCGTGCGCTACCACCCGGATGTCACTCTTGAAGAGGTGATGGCGCTGTCGGCGTGGATGACCGTGAAGTGCGCGGCCGTGGGGCTGCCCTACGGCGGTGCCAAGGGCGGCATCCGGGTCGATCCGAAGAAGCTGTCGACCAAGGAGCTCGAGAAGCTCACCCGCCGCTACACCAGCGAAATCGGCATCATCATCGGCCCGCAGCGCGACATCCCCGCGCCCGACGTGAACACCAACGGGCAGATCATGGCGTGGATGATGGACACCTACTCCATGAACGTGGGTGCCACCGCCACGGGCGTAGTCACCGGCAAGCCGATCCACCTCGGCGGCTCGCTGGGCCGTGTGAAGGCCACCGGCCGCGGTGTGTATGTGACCGGCGTGGAGGCCGCCAAGCGCATCGGGCTCAAGCTGGAAGGGGCCCGCGTGGCGGTGCAAGGCCTCGGCAACGTGGGCAGCGCGGCGGCCGAGCTCTTCGTGTCCGCGGGCGCGAAGATCGTGGCGGTTCAGGACCACACCGGGACCATCGTGAACCGCGCCGGCTGCGACTTCGGCGAGCTCATGGCCACGGTGAACCGTGACGGCGGCGTGGGCAACTTCAAGAACGCCGAGCGCGTGGACGGGGAGGCCTTCTGGGATGTGGACTGCGACATCCTCATCCCGGCCGCGCTCGAAGGGCAGATCACGGAGCAGCGCGCTCGCCGCATCAAGGCGCGCCTGGTGCTCGAGGGCGCCAACGGCCCCACGCTGCCCGAAGCGGACGACGCGCTCCGCGAGCGCGGCGTCCTCGTCGTGCCTGACGTCATCTGCAATGCCGGCGGCGTGACGGTGAGCTATTTCGAGTGGGTGCAGGACTTCTCGAGCTTCTTCTGGGGTGAGGACGAGATCAACGAGCGGCTCGACAAGATCATGGTCGATGCCCTGCGCAAGATCTGGGACACCGCGGACCAGCACAAGATCACGCTGCGCACCGCGACCTTCGCGGTGGCCTGCGAGCGCATCCTGATGGCGCGCCAGGAGCGCGGCCTGTACCCCTAAGCCGTCAGCCCCCCGGGGTCGAGCGCAGGGCGTGGTCGGTGACCACGCCCGCAAACACCGCGAAGCCGACCCAGTGGTTCAGGCGGAAGGCCTTGAAGCAGCCTTCTCGCGAGCGGTCGCGAATCAAGGTGTAGTGCCATAGCGCCAAGGCGCCGGCCGCTGCGAGGCCGGCGCCGTATGCCACTCCGTAGCCTTGCTGAGCGCCGATGAAGGCGTACACCGCCAGGTAAGCGCCATAGAATGCCATCACGCCGGCCACGTCGTAGCGGCCCAGCGTGATTGCGGATGTCTGGATGCCGATGCGCAGGTCGTCGTCGCGATCGACCATCGCGTATTCGGTGTCGTAGGCCAGTACCCAGAACAGATTCCCAACGAAGAGCGCCCATGCCAGCGGGGGCACCTCGCCACGCACGGCTGCGAAGGCCATGGGAATGCCGAAGCTGAACGCAATGCCCAGCACCGCCTGCGGCATCGAGAAGTGGCGCTTGGCAAACGGATAGGCGATCGCCACGGCCAGCGCGGCGAACGACATCTCGATCGTCAGGACATTGGTCGTAAGCACCAGCCCGAAGGCAGCGAGCGCCAGCATGGCCCCGAGGCCCAGCGCCTCCTTTACTGAAACGAGGCCGCTGGTGACCGGCCTTTGCGCGGTGCGCTTCACGTGGCGGTCGAATTCACGGTCGGCCACGTCGTTGACGCAGCAGCCGGCGCTGCGCATGAGGATCGTGCCGAGCGTGAACACCGTCAGCAGATGCCAGCCCGGAAAGCCGCGCGCCGCCACCCACAGCGCGCCGAGCGTGGGCCACAGCAGCAACAACCAGCCGGCGGGACGGTCCCACCGGATCAGGTCGAGGTAGAGCTGCAGGCGGCCTGGGGAGGGGGCGGTGTCGGACTTCACAAACGGGCGATTATGCGGATGCGCCCGCTGCTGCTTCGTGCCCCTGCTCCCCGGGTGGTCGGGGCTGCGGTCAGGGCTGCGTGTAGCGCCGGCTGCCGAAGGCCAAGCGCTGCGAGGCGCTGCTCGCCAGCCCCACCGCGGCGACGTACTCGTGGCCGGATGTGAGCACCACGCCGGCCGGGACGGTGACGCTCGTGTTGCCCGCCGCGGTGGTCTGCCACAGCACCGGGTTGCCGCTGGTCTGCGCGATGGCGGGGTCCAGCACGTACACCAGCGAGACCGTAGCGCCGGTGGTGTTGGTCCACGAAATGGTCCGGCCGTTCACCTCCACCGCGAACCCCGAGGGCACGCTGGCGTTCACCGGGAACATCTCCCAGGTACCGTTGGGCGCGATGGTGTACTGGATGCAGGGCAGCAGGTCGCGGAACTGCTTGCCGCCCGCGTTGGTGTAGGTGCCGCTGTAGGACTGCGTGGCGGCATCGAATGTGCCGACATAGCTGCCTGACTGCGGCAATCCGTCCACCGTGCCGGACCAGGTGCCGGAAAGGGCCTGGCCGCTCTTGCTGCCGCTCACCGCGCCGACGTTGTTGCTCTGGCAACCGACGTAGGTGAAGAACATGCTGCCCGAGAAGCTGCCGTCGCCATCCGGCAGGTTCAGCGAGTAGGCGCCGGGCATCGGGTCTTCGGGGTTGGTGGCAGGATCTTCCTGGTAGTAGCCGACGTACAGGCCCCCGGGTGGCGATGCAGGTGCAAACGCAGGTGCCGGGCCGGCGGGTCCCGGGGCGGCCGTGGGGTCGCTGCTGCCGCCGCCGCAGGCCGACAGGGCCGCGACGACGCCGAACAGGCATGCTGCTGTTCTGAGAGACATTTCTCCTCCTCGATCTCAGTGAAGCGGGTGCGTATGCGCCGCGGCCCGCAAGGCGGCGCACCTTACCGGAGCCCGGTGCACGGGCCATTCCCTGACCCTTGGGATAGCCGCCGCGCCCCGGCGGCGGCTCACGCGTTCTGCTGGAACACCAGCCCCGCGTGCTCGCGCATCGCGTGGAAGCGGATCCTGGGCCAGTTCGATTCGATCGCGCGCAGCTCCGGCGCGTACTCCACCAGCACCGTCGGTGCGTCCACGGCGTCATGCGCGACGCGATGCGAGTTGCCGTCGACGAAGCGCTTGAGCTCGGCGGGGTCGTCGCAAGTGACCCACCGTGCCACCTGGAAGCGCGAGGGCTGGATGCGGGCCTTCACGCCGTACTCGTGCTCGAGTCGGTGCGCGACCACCTCGAACTGCAGCTGGCCCACTGCGCCGAGGAGCAGCATGGAGCCCGCCACCGGGCGGAACACCTGGATCGCGCCTTCCTCGCCCAGCTGCGTGAGGCCGGCCTTGAGCTGCTTGGTGCGCAGCGGGTCAGCCACCTCTACGGTGCGGAACATCTCGGGCGCGAAGAAGGGCAGGCCGGTGAACTGAAGCGCTTCGCCTTCGGTGAGCGTGTCGCCCAGTTGCAGCACTCCGTGGTTCGGGATGCCGATGATGTCGCCGGCATAGGCCTCGTCGAGCAGCTCCCGACGCTGGCTCAGGAACGACACCACGGTGTTGGGCCGCAACTCCTTGCCCGAGCGCACCACCTTCAGCCGCATCCCGCGTTCGAAGTGACCCGAGGCCACGCGCACGAAGGCGATGCGGTCGCGGTGTGCCGGGTCCATGTTGGCCTGGATCTTGAAGACCACCCCGCTGAACTTGGACTCGTCCGGCAGCACCTCGCGCTGTATGGCCGCGCGCGAGCCCGGCGCCGGGGCCAGGTCGACCAGCGCGTCGAGCACCTCGCGCACGCCGAAGTTGTTGATGGCGGAGCCGAAGAACATCGGCGTCTGGTGGCCGCCGAGGAACTGCGGCTCGTCGAACTGGGGTGCGGCCATCTGCACCAGCTCGATGTCGTGCCGCGCCTGCTCGTACTCCGCGCCGAAGCGTTCCGCATACACCGGGTTGGACAGGCCCTCGATGATTTCGTCGTCGCGGGTCTTGCGGTCTTCGCCGGGCGCGAACACGCGCATCTGCTCGCGGCGCAAATCCATGACGCCATGGAAGCTCTTGCCCATGCCGACCGGCCAGGTGAAGGGGACCACGGCCATGCCCAGCTCGCGCTCGATCTCGTCCATCAGCGCCAGCGGTTCCTGCACCTCCCGGTCCATCTTGTTGACGAAGGTGAGGATGGGGGTGTTGCGCGCCCGGCAGACCTGCAGCAGGCGCCGCGTCTGCGGCTCCACGCCGTTGGCCGCATCAATGACCATCAGCGCGGCGTCCACCGCGGTAAGCACGCGGTAGGTGTCTTCGGAGAAGTCCTGGTGGCCGGGCGTGTCCAGCAGGTTGATGACGCAGTCGCGGTACTCCATCTGCATCACGGAGCTGGCCACCGAGATGCCGCGCTGCTTCTCGATCTCCATCCAGTCGGACGTGGCGTGGCGCGAGGCCTTGCGCGCTTTCACGCTGCCGGCGATCTGGATGGCGCCCGAGAACAGCAGCAGCTTCTCGGTGAGCGTGGTCTTGCCCGCGTCAGGGTGGGAAATGATGGCGAAGGTACGGCGGCGTCGCACCTGGGGCGTGAGCTCGGACATGGGACTGCAGCCTGCACCACCGGCCGCGAGAGGGTCGAAAACCCGCGATTATGGGCGGGCCGGATGGGCCGGGGGCACACTGGGCCGATGCCCGAACTGCCCGATGTGACGGTCTACGTCGATCGCCTCGCCGCCCGCCTGCGCGGCGATCGTCTGCAGCGGCTGCGACTGCTGAACCCGTTTCTGCTGCGCACCGCCTTGCCGCCGGTGGGCGATGCGCAGGGTCGGGTGGTCGTGGGCGTGCAGCGCCTGGGCAAGCGCATTGTGATCGAGCTGGAAGGCGAGCTCTTCCTAGTGATTCACCTCATGATCGCGGGCCGTTTGCGATGGCTGCCGCCGGGAGCCAAGCCGCCCGGCAAGGCGGCATTGGCCGTGTTCGAGTTCGGCGCGGGCACGCTCGTGCTCACCGAGGCCGGGAGCCGGCGCCGTGCCTCCTTGCACCTGGTGGCCGGCCGCCCGGCCTTGCTGGCGATGGATCCGGGCGGCATCGACGTGCTCGATGCCGACCTGGCCAGCTTTACCGCCCGTTTGCAGGCCGAGAACCACACGCTCAAGCGCGCATTGACGAACCCCCGGCTGTTCAGCGGCATCGGCAACGCCTACTCCGACGAGATCCTGCATCACGCGCGCCTGTCGCCGGTGGCCCTGACGCGATCCCTGGGGCCGGCCGAGACCGACCGGCTCTTCCAGGCGACGCGCGCGGTTTTGCAGGATTGGACCGAGCGCCTGAGCCTCGAGGCCGGCGACTGGCCCGACAAGGTGACGGCGTTCCATCCGCGCATGGCCGTGCATGGGCGGTTCGGGCGGCCTTGCCCGGTGTGCGGCACTCCCGTGCAGCGCATCGTGTACGCCGACAACGAGACGAACTACTGCGCGCGCTGCCAGACCGGCGGCAGGCTGCTTGCGGACCGGGCGCTGTCGCGCCTGCTCAAGGCGAGCTGGCCGAGGTACATCGACGACCTCGAATGAGGTGCGCTGCTGTTTGGGGTGCGCTTAGGCGTGTTCGTCAACGAACGGCTGCACGACCTTGAGCACTCTTGCCACGTAGTCGTCCTTTTCCCCGACCGGCGCCGCGCGTTGCAGCGCACGGTGGGCGGTTTCCACGCCGGCGCGCGTGAGCATCATCCAGGCGGCCAGGTACTTCGAGGCCAGACAGCCGCCCGCGCTGGCGATCGGCCCCTTGGCGTGGAAGGGCGCCTCGATCACGCGCACGCCGGCCGCCACCACCCAGGGCTTGCTCGCGGAGTCGGTGCAGGCGGGCATGTCGGCCAACAGGCCCAGGCGCGCCATCAACAGCACGCCCGACGACTGCCCGGCGAGCAGCTGCCGCAGCGGGTCGAGCTGCAGCCGGTCGAGCAGTGCGCTGTTCTCGGCGATGGCTCGCGCGTAGATGCCGCCGGCGAAGATGACCGCGTCGGCCTCGTTCGCGAATTCCAGCGGCTGCTGGGCCTGCACCACCACGCCGTTCATCGAGGTCACGAATCCCGTGGGGCATGCCAGCTCGGCCTTCCAGCCCTCGGCCTTCAGGTCATTGAGCAGCCCGGCGCTGATGAAGGTGTCGAGCTCGTTGAAGCCGTCGAACGTCAGGATCGCGATTCGCATGGCGCCCTTTGCTCAGCGCCAGCGCGCCGTGGTGAGACACAGCCGGAACGAATCCGCTGAGCGCAGGGTCGGGTCGACCGCCTGCGCCCGGTGGGCGGCTGTCACTCTTCGAGCAGCGACCGCAGCATCCACGCGGTCTGCTCGTGCACTGCCAGGCGCTGCGTGAGCAGGTCGGCGGTCGGTTCGTCGTTCGCGCGGTCGGCCAGCGGGAAAATGCTCCGCGCCGTGCGGGCCACGGCCTCGTGGCCCTCCACGAGGATGCGCACCATCTCCATCGCCTTGGGCGGCGAGGCGGGGACATCCTTGAGCGAGGTGAGCTGGCCGAACTGCCGGTACGAGCCCGGAGCCACGTGCCCCAGCGACCGGATGCGCTCGGCGACCGGATCGACGGCGTTCCACAGCTCGGTGTACTGCTCCATGAACATGGTGTGCAGCGTGTTGAACATCGGCCCCGTCACGTTCCAGTGGAAGTTGTGCGTGGTCAGGTACAGGGTGTAGGTGTCAGCCAGCAGATGGCTCAGCCCGTCGGCGATCGCCTTGCGGTCTTCGTCGCTGATGCCGATGTGGATGGCCACCGGCCTGGAGGTAGTGCTCTTGTCCATGGGGAAAACAGCTCCTTTCGTTCGGCCTTTGCGAGCCAGTCTATCGGGGGCCGACGACCGGCGCCAATGGCTTGCCGCGATCGGGGCCATAGGGTTGCCCGTTCCGAAACGCGCTACTCCGTTAGCCGCTTCACGCCGGGTAGCTCGCAGGCGTAGATGATGTTGCGCAGGGCCGCGATCGCCTCGTAACGCGTGAAGGTGCGCCGCCATGCGAGCACCACGCGCCGGGTGGGTGCGGGCGGCGTGAACGGGATGTAAACGATGTGCGCTTGAGCGTCCTTGGGTACGCTCAGCTGCGGCACGACCGTCACGCCCATGCCCGAGGAGACCATGTACTTGATGGTTTCCAGCGACGAGCCTTCAAAGCTCTTGCGGATGCCCTCCGCATCGCTGGAAAAGCGCGCGTACTCAGGGCAGACCTCCAGCACGTGGTCGCGAAAGCAATGCCCGGTCCCCAACAGCAGCATGGTTTCCTGCTTGAGTTCCTCGGCACTGATGCGCTTGCGCCTGGCCAGCGGATGGCTGCGAGGCACGGCCACCATGAAGGGCTCGTCGTACAGCGGCGCCACGGCGAGGCCAGCGTCCGGGAACGGCTCGGCCATGATGGCCGCATCGAGCTCGCCGGTGCGCAGCATGTCGAGCAGCTTGACGGTGAAGTTTTCCTGCAGCATGAGCGGCATCTGCGGCACGCGCTCGATGGCGAGCTTCACCAGGTCGGGGAGCAGGTAGGGGCCAATGGTGTAGATCACGCCCAGGCGCAGCGGGCCGGACACGGGATCCTTGCCGCGCTTGGCAATCTCCTTGATCGCAGCGGCCTGCTCGATGACGGCCTGCGCCTGCCGCACGATCTCCTCGCCCAGGGGCGTGACGCTCACCTCGTTCGTGCCGCGCTCGAAGAGCTTGACGTCGAGCTCCTCCTCCAGCTTCTTGATCGCCACGCTGAGGGTGGGCTGCGACACGAAGCAGGCTTCGGCGGCACGCCCGAAGTGCTTTTCGCGGGCGACGGCGACGATGTAGCGAAGCTCGGTCAGGGTCATCGGGCGGTCCCTGCAGTGAAAGGTGTCCCACGCAGTATGTCAGCCGCGGCCAATCGGCGCATCCGTGCCGATAGGTGTTTTCGTGCCCAGGGTTCCCGGATCAGGCCTTCAGATACTCGGCCCGCCCTCCAAGCCAGCGGGCGACGTGGCGCGCGGCGAGCTCGGGATGGCGTTCCAGCAGGGCCTGAGCGGAGCGGCGTGCCTGGCGCACCAGGTCTTCGTCCAGGGCCATGTCGGCGAAGCGCAGCATGGGGGCGCCCGACTGCCGGGCGCCAAGGAATTCGCCCGGGCCGCGGATCTCCAGGTCGCGGCGGGCGATCTCGAAACCATCGGTGGTCTCGGCCATCGCCTTCAGCCGGGCCTTGCCGGTGTCCGACAGCGGGCCGGTGTAGAGCAGCACGCACACGCTGGCCACCGCGCCACGGCCCACCCGGCCGCGCAGCTGGTGCAGCTGGCTCAGGCCGAAGCGCTCCGCATGCTCGATCACCATCAGGCTGGCATTGGGCACGTCCACGCCCACCTCGATCACCGTGGTGCTGACCAGCACGCCCATCTGCCCGTCGCTGAAGAGCGACATCACCGCGGCCTTCTCCGCGGCCGGCATGCGCCCATGCAGCAGGCCGATCACGACGCCGGGCAGCGCCTCGCACAGTTGTTGATGCGTGGCGGTGGCAGTTTGCAGGTCCAGGTGCTCGGATTCCTCGATCAGGGGGCACACCCAGTACACCTGCCGGCCCTGCGCCACCTCGTCGCGGATGCGCGCGACCACGGCGGCACGCTTGCTGTCGGCGAAGACCTTGGTGACCACCGGCGTGCGGCCGGGCGGCAGCTCGTCGATCGTGCTGATGTCGAGGTCGGCGAACAGCGTCATCGCCAGCGTGCGGGGGATGGGCGTGGCGCTCATCATGAGCGTATGCGGCTCCAGCGCCTGCTGCTCAAGCTTGCTGCGCAAGGCCAGCCGCTGCTGCACGCCGAAGCGGTGCTGCTCGTCGATGATCGCCAGGCCCAGCCGCGAGAACTCGACCTCGTCCTGGATCACGGCATGGGTGCCGACCACCAGGCCGGCCTCTCCCGACGCAATGCGGGCCAGCATGGCCTGGCGCCCCTTGCCGCGCCGGCTGCCGCTGAGCCAGGCGATCCCCACGCCGAGCGGTTCGAGCCAGCCCACCAGCTTGCGGAAGTGCTGCTCGGCCAGGATCTCGGTGGGTGCCATGAGCGCGCACTGCCAACCCTGGCTGATGGCGATGGCGGCCACCAGTGCGGCCACGACGGTCTTGCCCGAGCCGACATCGCCCTGGAGCAGGCGCCGCATGGGCATGGCCGGTGACGAGGCCTCGTCCGCGCCCGGCGTGATGCGCTGCAAGTCGCTGGCGATCTCGTCCACCACGCGGCGCTGGGCGGATGTCAGCGCGAACGGCAGCACGGCGAGCAGGCGCTCCTGCAGTCCGCCGGGCGCCGCAACGAGGCGCGGGGCGCGCTGGTGTTCGCGCTCCAGCCGGGCCTGTAACTGCGACAGCTGCTGCGCGAGCAGCTCCTCGAACTTCAGGCGCATCCAGGCCGGATGGCTGTGGTCTTCGAGCGTGGCCAGGCGCACGTCCGGCGTGGGGTGATGCAGGAACCGCAGGGCTTCGCGCAGACGGGGCAGGCCGGGCGGCAGCAGTTCGGCAGGGACGATCTCCGAAAGGTCGGCCCGCGCCAATCCGGAGGCCACGGCCTTGCGCAGGTAAGCCTGCGGCAGCGCAGCGCTGCTCGGGTACACGGGCGTGAAGGCGGTGGCCAGCGGCGTGTCCTCATCCACGGCCTTGAACACCGGGTGCACCATTTCCAGGCCGAAGAATCCGCCGCGCGCATCGCCGCGCACGCGCAAGCGCGTGCCTTCGGCCAGCGCCTTCTGGTGCGAGGGGTAGAAGTGGATGAAGCGCAGCACCAGCTCGTTGCCGGCATCGTCGGCCAGGTGCACGACGAGCTGCCGGCGCGGCCGCAGCTGAATGCGGCTGGATCGCACCGTGCCTTCGACCTGCGCGGTGTCGCCGTCGCGCAGCGCGGCCACCGGCGTGAGCCGGGTTTCGTCCTCGTAGCGCAGCGGCAGGTGCAGCGCGAGGTCGATGTCGCGCAGGAGGCCCAGCTTCTCGAGCGCCTTTTGCGGCGCGGACTTCTGCGGGGGAGGGGGCGTCGAGGTCGGCTGCGGTAGGCCCATGGAACAATTCTGCCTTCCTTGGCATGGGCCTCGTCCCGGCCCTCAACGGCATGCATCGTCCCGTGTCACCGCTGCGCCTGAGCGACTTCGATTTCGCGCTACCCCCCGAGCTCATCGCCCAGCATCCCGCGCCTGAACGCAGCGCCTCGCGGCTGCTCGATGCCTCGGGCCCGCACCCGGTCGATCGCGTGTTCCGGGATCTGCCGGCGCTGCTGCAGGCGGGCGACCTGCTGGTGTTCAACGACACCCGGGTGATCAAGGCCCGCCTGCTGGGTCACAAGGCCACGGGCGGGGCGGTGGAGGCGCTCGTGGAGCGTGTGTTGCCGGGGCACGAGGTCTGGGCGCACCTGCGGGCGAGCAAGTCGCCGCGCCCGGGTGCCACGGTGCATTTCGAGTCGCCGGGCGGCGAGCGCTTTGCCGCCGAGGTGCTTGGCCGCGCAGGGCCGGAGGAGTCGCTCTTCCACCTGCGATTTCCCGACGAACCGCTCGCGCTGCTGGAGTGCTACGGCCACGTGCCGCTGCCGCCGTACATCACGCACGCCGACGACGCCAACGACGAACGGCGCTATCAGACGGTGTTTGCCCGCAAACCAGGGGCGGTGGCAGCGCCGACCGCGGCGCTCCACTTCGACGAAGCCCTGCTGGGCGAACTGGCGGCGCGCGGCATCGGTCGTGCGCACGTCACCTTGCATGTGGGCGCGGGCACCTTCCAGCCGGTGCGCAGTGAAGACCTCTCGCAGCACCGCATGCACAGCGAATGGTTCGAGGTCGGGGCCGAGACGGTCGCTGCCATCGAACGCACACGCGCCGCGGGAGGGCGCATCGTCGCCGTGGGCACGACGACGGTGCGCGCGCTGGAATCCGCGGCGCAGGGCGGTCGGCTGGAGGCGGGCGCACGCGAGACCACGATCTTCATCACCCCCGGCTTCGAGTTCCGCGTGGCCGACCTGCTCGTCACCAACTTCCACCTGCCCCGCAGCACCCTGCTGATGCTGGTGAGCGCCTTCGCCGGCTACTCGCGCATCCATGCGCTGTACGAACACGCGGTGCGCGAACGCTACCGGTTCTTCAGCTACGGCGACGCGATGCTGCTGCGGCGCCAGACCGGGAGCCCATAAGGCGCTCCATTCGCGGGCATCTTGCTGCGGCCTGCGAATGCGCAAACTGTGGCAAGTAGGCGCCAACACATCACGGTAGGGTCGCGAAGAGCGCGAACTACAGCACGTCATGCTGCGGTCGCTCATCGGTGGGATCGATGGCGCCAGGGACACCGGCTGCAAGATTGCGCCTCCGCGTGCGATGCGCGGACATAAGCAACAACCTCACGCTTCGGGAGTCGATCGATGCAGCAACGTGCACTGTGGGCCGCCATGTTGAGCGCCGGCCTGTTGATGGCCTGCGGAGGAGGAGGCGGCGGCGAGGAGCCTGCCTCCACCGCGGCCCAGGTCTCCGTTAGCGGCGTGGCCGCCAAGGGATTGATGGCTGGCGCCGTGGTCACGGTGCACGCAGTGGCCGCCGACGGCACGGTGGGCGATGCGCTCGCCACCACCCCGGCCGAAGTGATCACGGATGCCTCGGGCCAGTACACCCTGAGCTTCTCGGGCACGAAGGACCAGCCCTATGTGGTGAAGGTCACGGCCCGCGCAGGAACCACGCACGTCGACGAAGTGAGCAGCGCCGAGGCCGGCACGCCCACCAGCCGGCCGCTGCCGGTCGGCTTTGCGATGCGCACGCTGGTCGTGCCGGCATCCACCGGGCAGGTGAGCGCCACGGCCGGCGTGACACCCTTCAGCGAAATGGCCGTGGCCGCGGCCCAGCGATCGACAGGTGGCATCACCGTGGACAACGCCAAGCAGGCCGTTTCCGCGGTGACCCAGCTCCTGGGTTTCGACCCGACCACGGTGGTGCCGGCCGCCAATGGCACGGCACCCGAGCAGCAGAAGCTGGCCGTCATGCTGACGGCGGTGTCCAAGCTGTCGAGCAGCGGCGCGCTCGGCTGCGCGAGCGGCACCGACGGCGAGAAGACGCAGTGTGTCGTCGATGCCTTGGCCAACGCGGCCTCGGCCACGTCGATCAAGCTGAGCCACACGGAAGGCGAGAGCACCACCGACGTGTCCGCCGCACTCGGCACGGCCCTGTCCGAGGTGCTGGCCGACGATGCCTTGCGGGGCAGCGTGGATGCGTCGCTGCTCGGGTCCGTCGCGGCGAGCCTGGCGTGCTCGGGCGACGCGTGCATTGCCGCGCCGGTGGAAGGCAGCAGCTCGGTGGCCGGTGCGATTGCGGCCGCCAAGACCTTGTTCGCGAACCTGAAGGCCGACTGGTCGTCGATCTTCAGCCATGGCGGCGTGAGCTCCGTCGCGACCGGCGCCGCCAACGCGCAGCTGTGGAAGTTCCGCGAGGCGATGACGGGCGTGCAGGTGCCCGCCGAAGTCATGGTCAAGGATGCCTCCGCGTTGCTGATGGGTATCGATCTGTACAACGACTACCTGGCGGGACGGGAAACATCGGTGCAGCGCAGCCGCGCGCCCGGGGCGACGGCGAACGACGGTTCCGCGGCCCTGGCCGACTTCAGCGCGGCCGGATGCAGCCTCTATCAGGACAGCGCAACCAGCGTCCTCGCGACCGAGCCCGCCAATGCCCATTTCATCGGCTGTCGCGGCACGTACTACGTGCAGCGGGAAGTCGTGGGCGGCTCCACGGTCACGACCGAATGGCGGCACGGCTTCACCCTTACGCCGGGGGAGAACGGCAGCTTCAGCTACTCCACCCGGGCACGCCGGCGCGTGAACACCTGCTCAGCTTCCTGCACCGTCGAGAACATCGCGTTGCAGGCGAATGCCTACAACGGCACGGTGACCACCACCACGACGAACGGCCGCATCACCGGCTTCACGATCCAGGGCGGCCTGCCAGGGGCGTTCGAGTCGGGCGGCACGGCGCTGGTCAACGAGCGGCACACCTGGTCGCTTACCGGCACGCGCACCATCGATGCCCAGAACATGTCGTCGACCACCTTCTCCGGCAGCCTGGTGGCGTTTGAAAGCGGCGACGTGGTCCTCGGGACGCTGGACGTCGCGTCCGGCTCCACGTCCGAGATGCCCGTCTCGCGCGATGCCTCCGGCAACGAAGTGAAGCCGGGTTCTCCCACGGCGGTGTCGCCCTTCGGGGGCACGTTCGGGAGCGCTGCGCTCACGCTGACGTGGACCACGGCCGGTGCCGAGTTCGAAGGCACGTTGTCGGCCACCGATTCGCAGTGGGACGCCAGCGGCACGCAGCTCCTTCCCACGAAGCTCAAGCTGGCCGGTGCCTTGCGCAACATCAGCGCCGGGGCGACGCAGGAGTTCCTGAGTGGCGAGCTCGATGCTTCCATGAGCGGCTTTGCCGCCTACAACGCGACGCAGGCCGATTCGGCGAGCAACTTCAACACCGTCACGCTCGCATTCCAGGGCAAGGTGAGCGCGCCCGGGCGCCCCGTGCTGGAGCTCACCATGGGCACGTCGATGAAGAGCCACGAGGACCGACCCTCCTCCGCGAGCCTGCAGTACCGCTCGCTGGTGGATGGCGCTCCCAAGCTGGTCATCGCCCTGGCCGCCACGCGCGGCAGTGACGGAGTGATGAACTTCAGCCTGACCGAAGCCACGTCCAACCTGTCCCTGGCCTGGGCCGACGGCGCCTCCAGCGGCGATTTGAAGTGGGGCACCACGGCCATCGGGGTGGTAGGCAAGAGCGCTCACGGCATCACCTTCAGCAACGGCGAGTTCATGTCGCTCGACATCGGCCTGTGACGCACACGCGCCGCACATGAGCAAAGGGCTTGCGCACAGCGCAAGCCCTTGTCGTTTTGCATGAAACCGTACTTGCCCGTTATGGCGCCGTGGCGCCCCGTTGCCGGTCTGCTGCTCGTCGGCGCCTGGGCCGCCTGCGCGGCCGGCACCGCGTCGCGCGACGCCTGGACCGCGTCGCTGCGCACCGACCATCACATGGATGCCGTCCCGCTCTCGGCATTGGGCGACGACGACACGGCGCTGCGAGCGCTCTCGCCGCGGCCCGGGCGCAATCTCGCCTACGTGGACGACGAAGCACGTCTGGGCCGCCGTGTGGGCGCCTGGCAATGGAGCTTGCTCGCGCGCAGCCATGCCACGCTGGTGGCGAGCGAGGACACGCTCGATCTCGCCCGCAGCCTCGATCAGGAGTCCACGCCCGCCGGCGACCGGATCTGGCACACGCGTCTGCGCTACCAGGCGTTCCAGGGGGCCGGCCTGGAGCTCGGGCGGGCGCTCGCGGCCCCCGGCGGCTGGCATGCCTCGTGGTCGCTGCAACTGCTCAGGCTGCGGCATTGGCGCGAGCGCCGGATCGACGGTCCGGTGCATTTCGACGCCGCGAGCGGCGCCTATGCCTTCGACCTCCGCTCCGCCGAGCTGAACGACCGGCTGGACTTCCCCTTTCGCACTGCCTATCCGAACGCCGGCATGGGTGTGCTTGCTGGAGGTGAACTCGGCTTTCGCGGAGATGCCCTGTCCGCGGCCATCGAAGTGCGCGATGTCGGACAGCTGCGCTGGCACGGTATGCCCCAGCAACGCGCCACGCTCTCCAGCGAGACGAGCAGCCGCGACAGCGACGGGTTCCTCGTCTATCAGCCCCTGGTCCAGGGCCGCAACAGCCAGCGCGGCTACAGCGAATCGCTCCCCGGCCGCTGGTCGGCGCGCGCTTCCTGGCGCGACGACACGCTGGGCGAGATGGAGGTGTCCAGCGTCTGGATTCGCGACTTCGGGGCGCTGCCGGCACTGGGGTGGTTCACCCCCGTGGCCGGTGGCCGCCTCGGGCTGCACTGGCGCACGCACGAACGGCGCGCCACGGTGTCGCTCGACTGGGCGGGCTGGCAGTTGCGGCTGGGCGCTGACCGGCTGGGTAGCGGCATGCGGTCGCGCGAGATCTCGCTCCTCGGCGAACTGGCGTTCTGACGGTCGCGCTGCACGACGGCGGCGTGTGGCTGTGCCGGTCGACCTGAGTGCGGCTGAGACAATCCCGCCATGCTGAGCTTCGAACTGCTGAACACCGAGGGCCATGCCCGGCGCGGCCGACTGACACTGAACCACGGCGTGGTCGAGACGCCCGTGTTCATGCCGGTGGGAACCTACGGCACGGTCAAGGGCGTGATGCCGCAGTCGCTGGAAGCGATGGGCGCGCAGATCATCCTCGGCAACACCTTCCACTTGTGGTTGCGTCCCGGGCTGGACGTGCTGCGACAGTTCGGCGGCCTGCACCGCTTCGAAAGCTGGAGCCGGCCCATCCTCACCGACAGCGGCGGCTTCCAGGTCTGGAGCCTGGGCGACATGCGCAAGATCAGCGAGGAGGGCGTCCGATTCGCCTCGCCCGTCAACGGCGACAAGCTCTTCCTCACGCCCGAGGTCAGCATGCAGATCCAGCACGTGCTGGACAGCGACATCGTCATGCAGTTCGACGAGTGCACGCCCTACGAGACACGCGGCCACCTCACCACCGAGCGCGAGGCGCGCGACTCGATGGAGCTGAGCCTGCGCTGGGCGCGCCGCTGCCGCGACGAGTTCCAGCGCCTGGAAAACCGCAACGCGCTCTTCGGCATCGTGCAAGGCGGCATGTACGAACCCCTGCGCGAGGCCTCGCTCGCTTCTTTGCTGGAGCTGGATCTGCCGGGCTATGCCGTGGGCGGCGTGAGCGTGGGCGAGCCCAAGGAGGAGATGCAGCGCATCGTGGCGCACACGCCGCACCGGCTGCCCTCGCACAAGCCGCGCTACCTCATGGGCGTGGGCACGCCGGAGGACCTGGTCGACGGCGTCGCCGCGGGCGTCGACATGTTCGACTGCGTCATGCCCACCCGCAACGCGCGCAACGGCCACCTCTTCACGCGCTACGGCGACCTGCGGCTGCGCAACACGCGCTACAAGACCGATGAGCGGCCCATCGACGAGACCTGCAGCTGTCTCGCCTGCTCGCGCTTCTCGCGTGCCTACCTGCATCACCTCGACCGTTGCGGCGAGATGCTGGGACCCATGCTCGCCAGCATCCACAACCTGCACTACTACGTGAACCTGATGCGGGAAGTGCGCGAAGCGCTGGAGGCCGGCAACTTCGTGGCCTACGCCCAGCGCTTCCGCGAGGATCGCTCGCGCGGCGTGTGAGCCGCGCGCGTCACCAGAACGTCCAGTTCCCGGTGGCTACCACCCACGTGCCCAACGCCCCGTTCGTCGTCGCGTGCGAGACGATGGGCACCCAGAGCTTGCCGGTGCGCACGTACAGCCACGCATAAGCCAGCCCAGCGATCACCGCGGCCAGCCAGAGGGTGTGTGCCAGGGTGAACACAAAGGTCGACAGCATGACCGCCTTCACGCCCACGCGTTGCGGCGGCAGCGTCTCGAACTGCGCCCGCTCCAGCCAGCGCATCAGGAAGGAGCGCCAGAACAGCTCCTCCATCACCGGCACGAGCAGCGCGGCGCCGACAAAGCGGGTGGTCACCAGCAGCCAGTCGATCCGCCCGTCGGCGTCGAGCGGCACGAAGTTCGCGGTCGCCTGGCCGAGCTTCATCCAGGGCGCGTCCAGCACGATCCACAGGCCGAAGACGACCACGCCGACGGCCACCGCGAGCAGCATCTCGCCGCCGCTGGGCCGCATCTGCGCCGCCAGCTCGCCGTACTCGCGCCGGAAGCACCACAACGTCGAGCCCACCAGCAGCACACCCACGCCGTAGACCCAGCGCGGATCGACGCCGGCCGAGCCGTCTTCGGGCAAGCTGCCCCGCAGCGCGAGCAGCAGCATGAACAGACCGAACGGGATCACGCGAGCCCATGCGCCACGGCTCATTCGCATGACACGCTGCCTCCTTGCGGTATGGCTCGACACGCGGGCGGGAGAGCCCGGACCGGCGAGCCTGATGCTTGTCCGCCGATTGTGGCGAAGCCGGCCGGTTTGTTGCGCCGCGGCGCCGCATGACCCCTTGGCCGCAGGCCTTCGGCTTCAGAGGGTGAGCAAGGCGTCCACGCGCTCGCGCAGCACGTCCGGCGTCACCGACGAGGGCGCGACCGGTGCGCCGGCCACCAGAGCGACGCGGCTGAACACCCCTCGGCGAAACGGCCGGCTCATTGCGCTGCCCTCGATGCGAGAGAAGAACGATCCCCAGAGGTTCTGCAGCGCCACCGGGACCACCGGCACCGGATGCGTCTGCAGGATCTTCATCACCCCGCCCTTGAACTCGCCGAGGCGGCCGTCCCGCGTGATGGCGCCTTCGGGAAACAGGCCCAGCAGGTCCCCTTCGTCCAGCACCCGCCTTGCCTCTTCGAAGGCGCGCTCGTAGGTCGCCGGATCGTCGCGCTGCGGCGCGATCGGGATCGCCTTGGCAAGCTTGAACAGCCAGCCCAGCACCGGGACGCGGAAGATGCGGTGGTCCATGATGAAGCGGATGGGCCGCGGGCTGGCCGCCATCAGGAGGACCGCGTCGACGAAGCTCACGTGGTTGCACACCAGGATGGCCGCGCCCTCGGCCGGGATGTGTTCGTCGCCGCGCACGCGGAAGCGGTAGACCAGCCGGCTGGCCATGAACGCCACGAAGCGCAACAGGTACTCCGGCACGAGCAGGAAGATGTAGCCGGCCACCACGGCGTTGAGCAGCCCCACCGCCAGGAACACCTGCGGGATGGTCAGGCCCAGGTTGAGCAGCAGCCCCACGGCCAAGGCGCTGCCGATCATGAACAGCGCGTTCAGGATGTTGTTCGCGGCAATGATGCGCGCCCGGTGCGAGGGCAGCGCCCGCAACTGGATGAGCGCATACATGGGCACGCTGTACAGCCCGGCGAAGAGCGACAACAGGGCCAGGTCGGCCATCACCCGCCAGTGCGCCGCCTGCGCGATGAAGCCGCCCAGCGTCCAGCCGGCCGAGGGCGGCAGGCCCCGCGAGGCGAGGTACAGGTCGATGGAGAACGCGCTCATGCCGATCGCGCCCAGCGGCACCAGGCCGATTTCCACGTGCCGGCGCGAGAGCACCTCGCACAGCAGCGAGCCCACGCCGATTCCCACCGAGAACACCACCAGCAGCAGCGAGGCCACCTGCTCGTCGCCGTGCAGCACTTCCTTCGCAAAGGACGGGAACTGCGACAAAAACACCGCGCCGAAGAACCACATCCACGAGATGCCCAGCAGCGAGCGGAACACCGCCACGTCGCGGTGGGCCAGCTTCAGGTTGCGCCAGGTTTCGGTGACGGGGTTCCAGTTGATGCGCAGCCCGGGGTCCGTGGCGGGCGAGGCGGGCACCGCCTGGGCGCACAGCCGGCCCAACACAGCCAGGCCGACGCACGCCCACGCGACGCAGTGCGAGCCGTACACAGGCAATGCGATGAGCAAGCCGCCCGCCACGTTGCCCAGCAGGATGGCGACGAAGGTCCCCATCTCGACCATGCCGTTGCCGCCGGTGAGCTCGCGCTCGTTCAAGTGTTGCGGCAGGTACGCGTATTTCACCGGGCCGAACAGCGTGGAGTGCAGGCCCATGAGGAACACGCAGGCCAGCAGCAACGGCACCTGTTGCCGCATGAAGCCCCAGGCGGCCAGCGCCATGATGGCGATCTCCAGCGTCTTCACGAAGCGGATGAGCCGCGCCTTGTCGTGCTTGTCCGCCAGCTGTCCGCTCGTGGCGGAGAACAGCAGGAAGGGCAAGATGAACAGCGCGCCGATCACGAGCCCCGCCATGGCTGGCGGCAACCAGCTCACCTGAAGCTGGTAGGTCACCATCACGGTGAAGGCGAACTTGAACAGGTTGTCGTTGCCCGCGCCGAGGAACTGCGTCCAGAAGAAGGGTGCGAAGCGGCGCTGCGACAGCAGGGCGAACTGGTGGGTGTCGTGGTCTGCACTCACGTGTGTGTGTCTCCTGCTCCCAGGTCGGGAAATCTAGCGCACGGTCAGGGCTGGCGCACCCGGGCCGCTGCGCGCCAGCCACGCGAAAACCGAGTCGGCCGTCACGGTTTCGATGCGATCGGCAAAGCGCTGCCGGGCGGGGTGGTCGTCGAAGGCGACATGGGCCGAGCCGATGCGCGCGCCCAGCCGGGTGAACGCCGACAAGTGCAGTACCGCAGGCTCGTACCCTTGGAGCCGCAGCCATGCCTGGGCGCGCGGGCGTGTCGAGGCGGCCGGCTCCTGCGCCGAGGCGAGCGTCTCGATGGCCCATTGGTTGGACTGCTGGTATCGCTGCGACCACGGGTAGGCCACCATGCTGTAGGCGGCGGTGTGCAGTCTCGCAAGCCGGGCGTTGTCGCGCAGTGCCGGCAGCAGGCGCGCCTGCAGGGCGGGTGCGAGCACCACGATGCCGGCCTCGTACTCGTGCAGGTCATCTAGGAAGAACTCTCCGAGCCCCTGCCGATAGACCGCGGCTTCGGCGCTGCCGCAATGGTTCAGCTTGTGCGCCACGCGCCAGACATTCCCGTCACGGTAGGCATAGCCCAGGTGCGAATAGTGCTGCCCGTAACGGCTGAGGTCCTGGCCGATGCGCGCGAGCATGGCGACGCGTGCGCCCGTGGCGTCCAGCGCCTGTGCCACGTGCAGCGCGAGCGTCATGCCGCGCTGCACCACCGCGGCGCTCGGCGCGCGCATTTCGCACGGTTGTCCAGCTTGAGCGGCGGCGGCCCAGCTCAGGACCCACGCTGCCGCGGCCATCTGCACATCCCGCGCGTTCATCGCGTCACCCGCTCGTTGTAGAGCAGCGCGGCGCCGATCTCGTTCGGGATGTAGACGATGGCCCGGCCGGCGGCCGAGAGCACCCAGCCGGCACTGAACGCCGTCACCACGACTGCCGTGCCTGCCGCGACAGACAGCTCGCCGGCAGCCTGGCGCGCCAGCGTAAGGCTGGCCCGTGCGCCGTCGGAGGCGCGTTCCAGCACCCAGACGGTGCCTTCAACGCTCGCTTCGACCGCCACCACCGTAAGCACGGCCCCGGCAGACAGCACCATGGCGGGCGCCGCCACCGACACGGCGATCGGCAAGGCCGACAAGACACTCGCGTCGGAGGCATGGCCGGGATGCGCCCGGGCGTGCGATGTTGCGAGCAGTGCAACGACGAGGAGCAAGTGCAGGCGTTTCATCGTGATCCCCTGAAGTGCGGGCGTCATTCGTCGGCTCGCACGCGGCGAAGAGCGGCTTCAGGCAGTGCCGCCTCGTGCGCGTCGCGCAAGGTCTTGGCGAGCGTGAACACGCTGGAGATCAGGAACAGCCAGCACACGCCCAGGTAGGCCTTGTAGGCCGGGTTCACATCCATGCGGACCAGGCCCCAGCCTGTCAGCGCCATCGCCAGAGCGAAGCCGCCCCACACCACCAGGCCCCACATCGGCGTGTCGGCCTTGCCCTGCTCGTTGTCGCGCACGTACTTCGCGAGTGCGAACGCGGTCGAAGTGCAGAACACGTAGCCCATGACCATGAACGCGCGGTCCAGGTCCTGGCCCGGCAGCCAGGCGAGGCCCATCGCGCACAGGGCTGTTGCGATGGCGAACGAGATCCATACCTGGGCCCTCCAGGCTTTCGTGTCCTTGCGTATGGCGGGCGTGTGCATTGAGGCGAGGCGGTCGTTGAACATGGCTGTGATGGTGGCCAGGCCGTGGCGCGGTATCAATCACGCCGGGCAAGGTGGCGCGCGCTCGGCTGGCCGGTATCCTCTGGCGATACTTCTTCCCACCCATGAGCACTACTCACGATCTCGTCGTCGCGCTCAAGTCGGAGCTCAAGGCCGCCGGTATCACCTACGCCGATCTGGCCCGGCAGCTCGGCATGTCGGAGTCGAGCATCAAGCGTGTCTTTTCCAAGGCCGACATGCCGCTGTCGCGCATCGACGACGTGCTGCGTGTGCTGAAGATGGACTTCGCCGAACTCGCCCGCAAGATCGCCGACGCACAGCCGTTGAGTCGCGAGCTTACGTTCGAGCAGGAGAAGGCCGTGGTCGAGGATCGCCGGCTGCTGCTCCTGGCCATCTGCTGCCTGAGCCAGTGGACCTACGAGCAGATGCTCGCCACCTACACCTTCACCGAGGTGCAGTGCGTGGCCTACCTGCTGCAGCTCGATCGGCTGGGGATCATCGAGCTCAGGCCGCTCAACCGCTACCGGCTCAAGCTGGCGAAGGGGTTTCGCTGGCGCCCGCACGGGCCGGTGATGCAGTACTTCCGCAAGCACGCGGTGCACGACTACTACGCCGGCGGCTTCGACGGTGAAGGCGAGATGCTCATGCTCGTGCACGGCGAGATCAGCCCAGGCCAGGCAGCGGGCTTCGTCGACCGCTTGCAAAGAGTCGGACAGGACTTTTCTCAGCAGCACCTGGCTGACCAGAAGCTGCAGGACTCGCAACGTCGCGCCTACACCCTGGTGGTGGGCATGCGCTCGTGGCTGTTCGCGGCCTTCAGGGACCTCAAGCGCAATCCCGACGACGACTGAAGATGGCGAGGGACAGGGGGCTCAGCGCAGAGTGGCACCGGGTGGTGCGGACGTCACCGTGGTGAGTGGGGCAGGCGAATGCCCGCCCACGGTCGCGATCGGCGGATCGAGCAGGGCCAGGAGGGGGCTCTTCAGGGTGCGCGCGTAGGTCACGGCGTTCTGCGAGGCGTCGTGCGGAAGCGGCCGCCAAGGGTCGGCGCCGCGAGACATCAAATGGGTCACGAGCCCGGCCTGCCGATCAGGATGCGCTAGGTAGCCCGGCGTGAGCACGCGCACCAGGGGCACCCATGGCAGCTCGCTGCCCTGGCGAGACGGCACGCGGTTCGCGAGTTCGGGCACCTGGCCCAGCCACCAGTCCAGCGCGGCCTGGTTCGCCTCCCGCAGTGCGAGATCGAAGCCGGAAGGCAGCTCCCCGACATAGGGGCCGAGTGCAGCGCGCGCCGTGTGCCCGCGTCTTTGAGCGGCGTGGGTGAAAGGCGAGTTGAGGTGGCTGGGGTGCACCGCGCCCAGTACGCCGAAGGTCAGGCCTTTGGTCGGCAGCCGGCCATCGGCCAGCCAGGTATCCAGGATGCCGTCCAGGCCCACTTCGCGGGCCGCGGGGCAGCTGAGCAGCCGCACCACGTCATGATGGACGGAACGTCCGTCCTTCTGCGCCAGCCAGCGCAGGGTTGTGAGTTCCGCGGGGGCTGCTTGCGTGAAATCGGGACAGGGGTGAGCCTGGGCCAGCGCGACCAGCGGCGCCTCTGCGCATTCCTCCAGCTTGGCGCCCTTGGACAGCAGTTCGGGCAGCATGGGCCAGAACTGCGGGTCGCGCGCCGCCAGCGTCAGCGGGCAACGTGGCAGGCCCGAAGAGGTGACGTCTTTGGTCAGCAGGGTGCCCGGTTCATAGTCGCCGCAACGCGGGTTCAGCGCCCGCTCCACTGTGTTCAAGCGGTGGCAAGGAGTGGGGTCACCCTCCGTTGCCTTCTCCAGCGCGTGCATCAGTACCGCCGTCGCCGCGCAACCTGCACTCAGACACTCGCCTTCGTGCGTTTGCTCATACGCGAAAGTCAGCACCGATGCCACCGCACAACCGCCAAGCAGCCCCGTAGTGACTGCCAGCGTGGCGGCGAACCCCAGCGCGCGCCCCCAACGCCCCCGACCTTTATTCATTTCGCTCCCCCTCACACAAGAAGCGTGCCGCGGCTGTTTATGACAGGTTGTGTCAGAGTTTTGGTAACGATCTGTATTTGTGCGCTGCGTTACCGTGAACTTCAGCTCGCCCGATGGTCGAGCAGGTAGCTCGCGTCGTCGACCTGGGCCAGCGTGTCGACCAGATACGGCAGCAGCTCGGCCAGCCGCTCGTGCAGCGTGTAGGGGGGGTTGATGACGAACATGCCGCTGCCCGCCAGGCCAAAACCCTGGACATCGGTGGCCTGCACTGTCAGCCGCGCGTGCAGCCAGCCCTTGGGTGCCAGGCCTTCCAGCCGCTTGGGCAACTGTGCGGCCTCGAGCTTTTGCACTTGGGGATACCACACGAGGTAGATCCCCTCGGCGAATCGATGCAGCGCGTCGCGCAAGGCTGCGACCACGCGCGGGTAATCGCCATGGCCCTCGTAGCTCGGGTCCATCAGCACCACGGCGCGCCGCGAAGGCGGCGGCAGTTGGCTGCGCAGGGCCTCGAAGCCGTTGGCATCCGCCACCTGCACGCCTTTCTCGTGCCCGAGGTAGGCCTCCAGGATGCGGTGGTCGGTCGGGTGCAGTTCGAACAGGCGCAGCTGGTCCTGAGGGCGTCGCAGCATCTGCGCAAAGGCCGGCGACCCCGGGTATTGCGTCAGGCCGCCCGCGGCATTGAAGCGGCGCACCAGCTCCACGTAATCGCTCAGTGCGGGCGGCAGGTCATTGCGTTCCCACAGCCGGGCGATGCCCTGCTCGAACTCGCCCTTCTTCTGCGCGTAGCGGCCTTCCAGCGAATAGCCACCTGCGCCGGCGTGCGTGTCGACATAGCGGTAGGCCTTGTCCTTCTGGTTCATGTGTCCCAGAACGAGGGTCAGGACCAGGTGCTTGAGCACGTCGGCATGGTTGCCCGCGTGGAAGGCATGGCGATAGGCGAGCATGGTGCAGCAGCGTAGGTATCGAGGGGCGACTGTATCCGGTGGCCTCAGCCACGGCAGCGCGCGCGAAAGAGTTCGGCGATGCCCACTTCGCGCGGGCCGGGGATCAGCTCGTAGGCCTCTCCCGCCGCGATGTGGCCCGGCTGCCGCACCGCGAGGTAGAAGCCGCACCAGCCGCTTTGCGTCATCAGCTTGCCGGCCTGCTCGAACCCCATAGCGGCGTTGAACTTGGAGCACGGATGGCGCGGCTCGCTCACCACCAGTTCACATTTGGCAAAGCGCAGCACGTCGCCGATCCAGGCATCGCCCTCCACGAGTCCGGCCAGGGTGAGGTTCTCGCCCATCGAACCGGGCGGCAGCGGTTCATCCCACATCGCCACGCGCGCCTGCGCCCGGACCGTCTGCCAGAACGGATAGTGCTCGACCGGGTAGGCGTACACCGCCTTGGCGAGCCCGCCGTGCACGGAGGGGTCTGCCTGCTCGTCGCCCTCGAGACCCGTCGGCGTCACCTGCACCGGCCCTTCGACCGAATGCTTGGCGTAGGCGGTCATGACGCGGCGGCCGTGGATCTGCACGGCGCGGGCGTGACCGATGTTGACGCTGCGAACTGCTCGAACATTCATCCGGCCATGATGCCGCACCGCCCTCTACTCGGTGCCGCCAGAGTGCCGGCGCAGCATGATGTGCACGCCTTCGGGGTCGAGCTGCACGAACAGCGAGCGTCCGGTCGACAGGTCGCCGCGCCGCAATCGGGCGGTGGGCTGGTGCAGCTGAATCGCCTCGTCGGTGCCGGAAACCTCGAAGCGGCACAAAGCGATGTCGCCCAGAGGCAAGGCCTCAGCGAGCGTCGCGTGCAGCACGTTGGTGCTAGCCGGTGGCGCATCGTGCACGCTTACGTGCTCGGCGGGCACCACCCACGTCACTGCCGCACCGTTGGCGATGCGCCCCTTGTCGCGCACCCGCAGTTCCAACGTGCTGCACCACTGCAGGTGGTCCCAGCCCGCTTCGCGGTGCGGTGGAACACGCCTTCGAAATGGTTGCGTATGCCCACCAGATCGGCCACACGCGCGTTGCGTGGTTCGGCCAGCACCTGCTGGGGCGTTCCCCTCCTGCAAGGTGCGGCCGCCGTCAAGGATCACCATCCGGTCAGCCAGCCGGCGCGCCTCGTCGAGGTCGTGGTCACCAGCACGATGGGCATGGCGGTGGCGCGATGCAGTTCGGCGAGCTCGCGGTACAGCTTGTGGTGGGCGGGTTGGTCCACCGCCGAAAAAGGTTCGTCGAGCAGCAGCACCTGGGGCTCGCGCGCCAGGGCACGGGCGAGCGCGACGCGCTGCTGCTGGCCGCCGGAAAGCTCGCCCGGTCGCCGCGCGGCCCCGGCCAGCCCCAGGCGTGCGAGCAGCTCGGCGGCGTGTGCCCGGGGTTGCGGTCGGCTCGAGGCCAGCGCGACGTTGCTTCGGCGCTCAAATGAGGAAACAGCGCGTAGTGCAGGAACACCATGCCCACCCGCCGCTGCTGCAGCGGTACGCGCATGCCGGGCGCGCTGTCGAGCCACGTTTCGCCATGGCAGCAGAAGCGGCCTGCCGGTGCATCAAGCCGGCCACGCATCGCAACAGCGTGCTCTTGCCGCCGCCCGAAGGTTTCACCAGCGCCAGCAACTTCGGGCAAGCGCAGGTGCCGCGTTGGAGCGTGCGAGCGACAGCGCGGTGATGCCCGCCTGCGCCGATCCGCTCGCCACGTACTGGGTTGCCTGGGGGACGTTCTCGCCCAGCACCATCCGCTCGCGCATTTCATCCAACAGGCCCCAGCCGCTGAAGCGCCTGGCGCGCGGCCGGCCGTACGGAGCATGCTCCGGATCCGCGATGGCGAAACGGTGCACCTGGGACCAGTGGGCCCGCAGGCCTTCGAGGCGCTCGTCGAGGGGCAACGTTGAGCCCGCGGGCGAAATGAGCGCAATGCGCCCCAGTGCGTACAGGGTGCCGCGGTCGCGGGTCAGCCCGGCGTCAGCGAGTCGCAGGACGAATCCTTCGTCGGAAGAGAGAAAGATCCAGCGGCGTCCTCTGCTGGATCTGACGGGCGAAGTTGCCGGAGGAACCGAAGCTGAGCTGCACCCGGTGCGAAGTCTCCTGGTGGAACGCCTCGGCAATCTGCGGCGAGGCAAACTGCAGGTCACTCCGGTAGCGACCCGGCCGGGCTCCACTGTGGCGCGCGCTTCGGCCATGGCACTCGTGGTCAGTGCGCCCACCAGGAAGTCGCGGCGTCGCACCGCTGCACTCAACGGTAGCCCTGGTGCTCGGAGACGATGGCTTGTCCGCGGCGGCCGGTGATCCAACTCACGAAGAGCTTGCCCGCCGGATGTTGGCGCTCAGCACGGAACGTCCGCATGACGTTGACATCGACCGCCAGGCGGGCATCGCCTTCGCACAATATGCCGAAATCGTCTTTGCCCGTGCGCTTGCCGCCGCTCTGCGCGGCCCACACGCCGCGCTCCACCACGGTACAGGCGCTGCGCTCGCGGGCCTGCGCGAGCAGCGGCCTCTGGACATCGGCGCGCACGTACCAGTTTCCGCCCGGGGCGGCTTTGGCGGCATGCCACCCGGCCAGCTCGGCCAAGTGCGTGCCGGAGCCATTCTGCTGCGACAGGAACAACACTTGCGCCTGGGCCAGCCTGGCCAGGGCCAGTCCGATGTCGTGACCGGCATCCAGCGGCTTGGCCAGCATGGACGGCCCCACCAACACGAAGTCGCTGCGCGCCACGCGCTCCCGGCCGTGCGCCAGGCCGCGCTGCTCGAGCGAGAGTTCGTCGTCCGGCGCATTCGTGAGGGAGGCATCGTGTTCGCCGTGCTCCAGGGCTTCAAGCACGACGGTGGCGGGGCCCCGCAGCAACCGGACCGCCACGCCCGTGTCCCGGCCGAAAGACCGCTGGAGGGCGCCTGCGAGGCCGGAGTCGACCAGCGCTTCGTCAGCCGCGAGCCGCAGCGGATCGGTAAGCGAGCGCGCCTGAGCGGCCAGAAGCAGTTCAGGGGTGGTAAGCGCCAGAACACCGGCGCCGAGACCGAGCAGGGTACGACGACGCGTCATGGCGGCATCTTACGGGCTCGGGCGCGTCGATTGCCTGACGAGCGTCAGGGAACGACGAAGCCGAATGCACGCATGACGAGATGCCGGATGTGCATACCCCCCGGGGTGGGGTGGTCACGCCGCCATTACACTGCCGGGAGAATCGTCCACGAGAGCGCTACCCTAACCGGGCAGCCACAGGTTGGAAACGCGGTGTCACCCACCCGGTGCGCCGAGCTCCCAAAGCGGCATTGGGCAAGTCTTGAACGAGAGGGCGCGCGAGAAGGCGCCTTTGACTGCAAGGTTTGCCCAATCCCGCTTTTTTCACTTTGATGATTGGAACTGCCATGAACCGTCCCGCGATGGAAGGGCTTCCGCTGAACGCGCCCGCCTATGTTCGCCACACCCGTTTGCTGGAGTGGGTGGCGCAGGTCGCGGCGCTGACCGAGCCGCGGGAGGTCTACTGGTGCGATGGCAGCAACGCCGAGTACGACCGGCTGTGCGGGCAGTTGGTCGCCGCGGGCACGCTGCGCAAGCTCAATCCGGAGCTGCGCCCCAACAGCTACCTGGCCCTCAGCAGCCCCAGCGACGTGGCACGCGTGGAAGACCGCACCTTCATCTGCAGCGCCAAGAAGGAGGATGCCGGCCCCACGAACAACTGGATGGATCCCCAGGAGATGCGGCAACTCCTGCAGACGGGCGAAAACCCGCTCTTCAAGGGCTGCATGCGCGGCCGGATCCTGTACGTAGTGCCCTTCAGCATGGGGCCGTTGGGCTCGCATATCGCGCACATCGGAGTCGAGCTCACCGACAGTGCCTATGTGGCCGTCAACATGAAGACTATGACTCGCATGGGTCGCCAAGTGCTGGAGGTGCTGGGCACAGACGGCGACTTCGTGCCCTGCGTGCACAGCGTGGGTTCGCCGTTGTCACCCGGCGACAAGGATGGTGCCTGGCCCTGCAACACCACGAAGTACATCGTTCACTACCCCGAGACGCGCGAGATCTGGAGCTACGGATCCGGGTACGGCGGCAACGCGTTGCTTGGCAAGAAGTGCTTTGCGCTGCGGATCGCGAGCACGATGGGCCGTGATCAGGGCTGGCTGGCCGAGCACATGCTGATCCTCGGCGTGCAGGGGCCAGGCGGCGTGAAGCGCCATGTGGCGGCGGCGTTCCCCAGTGCCTGCGGCAAGACCAACTTCGCCATGCTCATCCCGCCGGCCGGCTTTGACGGCTGGAAGGTCACGACCATTGGCGACGACATTGCCTGGATCAAGCCGGGCAAGGATGGGCGGCTCCATGCCATCAATCCCGAAGCGGGCTACTTCGGTGTGGCACCGGGGACCAACGAGAAGACCAACCCCAACTGCATGGCCTCCCTCAAGCGCAACGTGATCTTTACGAACGTTGCCATGACGGACGACGGCGACGTGTGGTGGGAAGGCATGACCGACGAACCGCCCGCGCACCTGATCGATTGGCAGGGCAAGGACTGGACGCCCGCCATCGCTCGCGAGACTGGTGCCAAGGCTGCGCATCCCAACGCCCGCTTCACGGTGGCCGCGACCAACAACCCTGCGCTCGATCCCGATTGGGACAACGCGGACGGCGTGCCCATCGATGCCTTCATTTTCGGCGGTCGGCGGTCCACGACCGTGCCGCTGGTAACCGAAGCCCGCAACTGGGTAGAGGGTGTCTACATGGCCGCCACGATGGGCAGCGAAACCACCGCGGCGGCTGCGGGCCAGCAGGGTGTGGTGCGACGCGACCCCTTCGCGATGCTGCCGTTCGCCGGCTACAACATGAGCGACCACTTCCAGCACTGGCTGAACGTGGGAGCCCGGCTCGCCGCAAATGGTGGCACGCTGCCGAAGATCTACTGCGTCAACTGGTTCCGCAAGGGCTCGGACGGCAAGTTCGTCTGGCCGGGCTACGGCGAAAACATGCGCGTGCTGAAGTGGGTGCTGGACCGCGTGGAGGGCGGTGGTCAAGGCGTGGAGAATGCCTTCGGCGTGACGCCGCGCTACGAAGACCTCAACTGGACCGGCCTAAGCTTCACCCGGGAGCAGTACCAGACCGTCACGCACATCGACAAGGACGCCTGGAAGGCCGAACTGCAGTTGCACGGTGAGCTCTTCGAGCAACTGGCTTACCACCTGCCCCGGGAGCTGCTGGAAACCAAGGCCGCCATCGAAGCGCGGCTGGCTACCTGAAATCCTGCTGATGCCGAGAGGAAGAAGGCCCGCCTAGTGCGGGCCTTCTTCCTTCTTGCTGCCTACTTGCAATTGTCGACCACAAGAAGGAGTCGTGATGCTCAGTGCAGGTCGCCCGATTGCATGACCGCCACGGCGCGTACCTCGGCTGCAAACTCCGGCTCCATGCCAGTGTGCGCCAAGCGCTCCGCGGTTTCTGCCGGGCTTTCGGTGTGGGGCCTAATGAGGGCTGCCAGGCCAGACAACATCCAGGCTGCGACTTCGCCGATGGGCTGGGCGAGACGAGGCGTGGAGCGATCCTGGGTGGCTTGAGTATTCACATTGGGGTTCACTATCGTCCTCCTTACAACGGCGCTTAGGGTTAACCCTAGAGTGGTGGCAGTATAGGGGTTAACCCTGGGCCGCTGCAAGACCCCGACTTTTTGAGCTGGCTCCGGCAGCCAGACTGTCGGACTTGCTGGGCCCTTGAGAATGAACATGGTGTCCCGTACGTAAACCGTGGAAGGGCGCACTGTCCGTTCCGCCTCCGCTCCTTCCCCACGAGGCCCAGTAACGTTGCACACGCCGCTGACAGTTCTGATCCTGATCGGCGACATGCTGCCGCCTGCCCGCAACATCGGTATGACAACCGCACGTCGAGCCTGCCGACACGCACATTCCGCCCGCTACAGCGGGACGGCTATCGCACTGCATTGGGTGCTTGCCGTCGTGATCCTGGCCTCGCTAGCGCTCGGGTCGTACATGACAAGCCTGCCGCTGTCGCCCCTGCGCCTTCGGCTCGTGAACTGGCACAAGTGGGCAGGCATGCTCATCCTCGGCCTCAGTGCGGCGCGCTTGCTGTGGCGGGCGGCACACCGGCCTCCGGCCGACCTGCCCACGCCTGCTTGGCAACGACACGCCGCCCATGCAACACATGGCTTGTTGTACGTGCTATGCATAGTCGTGCCGATCGCCGGGTGGGCCTACAGCTCGGCCGCGGGCTTTCCGGTGGTGCTATTCGGCGTGTGGCCATTGCCTGATCTGGTGGAGCCTGACCGGGCACTTGCAGACGTGATCAAGCCATGGCATGGCCGCCTGGCCTGGATGCTGGCCGGTGTCATCGGCCTGCACGTGGGCGCGGCGCTGAAGCACCATTTCATCGATCGCGACATGTTGCTGTCGCGCATGTGGATCCGCATCCGATAACTCTTCACCGCAATGAAACTCGCCGCACTGTTGTTCGCCGCCTCTTGGAGCTGGGCTGTCGCACAGCCGTCGATCGTCCCTGAATCGAGCGAGATCCGCTTCACCAGTCGCCAGATGGGCGTGCCGGTGGAGGGGCGCTTCAAACGCTACCACGCACGTATCGCCTTCGACCCGGCCCGGCCCTCGGAAGCCCAGGTCGTGATGGAGGTGGATCTGTCCAGCGTGTCGATGGGCATGGCCGAGATCGAGGCCGAGCTGGCGAAGCCGGAGTGGTTTGCCTCAGGGCAGTTTCCCAAGGCACGCTTCGAATCGACGGCGGTCAAGCAGGTGGCCCCGGGCCGGTACGAGATCGCGGGCAAGCTTTCCATCAAGGGCACGAGGCGCGACGTCGTGGTGCCGGTGCAGTGGTCCCGCATAGGCGGACAGACCACGGCGACGGGCGGCTTTGCGCTGAAACGGCTGGATTTCCGCATCGGCGAGGGCGACTGGAAAGATGCGTCACTGGTGGCCGACGAGGTGCAGGTCGCCTTCCGGTTCACGCTGGCCGGCGTGCCGACACCATGACGGTCGGCGCGATGCGTGCGTTCATGGCACTCATGACGTCGCTCGCCACGGCGGTAGCCGCGCAGGCCGAACCCGTGACCTACCGCGTGGACCCGGCGCATACCTTCGTCACTTTCGAGGTCCGTCACTTCGAGACGTCCACCGTGCGTGGGCGGTTCGAACGGCAAGAGGGACAGGTGACGATCGACCGGCAGGCTCGCAGCGGCCGTGCCGAGATCACCGTCGACACTGCCGCGGTAAGCACCGGCGTGCCGGCCTTGGACGAGTGGCTGCGCGGGCCCGGCCTGCTCGACAGCGAGCGCTACCCGAAGGCTCGGTTCATCGCCGAACGGTTCGGCTTCGACGGCGACAAGGTGAACGCCGTAACCGGCGTGCTCACCTTGCGCGATCAGAGCGCGCCGGTCACGCTGCGCGCCACGCGATTCGCCTGCTATCTGAACCCGCTCCTGCGGCGGGAGGTTTGCGGCGGCGACTTCGAGAGCGTGGTCTCGCTCGGGGCGTGGGGCATTTATGCCGATGCGCAAGCCGGCCTGCCGGATCGCATCCGGCTGCTGATCCAGATCGAGGCCTTGCGGCAGGACGCTGCGGAGGGGGCACGATGATCGCGCGCTCCATCGCGGCCGCGCTGCTTGCCGGAGCGCTGACGACGCTGACGACGACCGCTGCCCGTGCCGAACCCCTGACCTATGTGGTCGACGCGCAGCACACCAAGGTCTACTGGGAGGTGAGCCATTTCGGCACCTCGACCCACCGCGGCCGCTTCGATCGCATGCAAGGCCACATCGTCATGGACCGGGAGGCCGGCGCCGGCGAGGCCTACATACGCATTGCCACCGGGTCGGTGAGCAGCGGCGTGCCTGCGCTGGACTCGGTGCTGCGCGGCGAACACTTCCTTGCTTCGGAACAGCATCCCGAGGCGTGGTTCGTGGCGCAGCGTTTCCGTTTCGAAGGGCCCCAGCTGTCCGAGTTGCGCGGGGAGTTCACGCTGCGGGGCGTGTCGCGGCCGCTCACGCTGAAAAGCGAGCACTTCGCCTGCCGCAACGACCTCGCATCGCAGCGCGAAGTCTGCGGTGGGGATTTCGAAGGCGAGATCCTGCGCAGCGACTTCGGCAGCACCTTCGGTCTGCCTTTCGTGGGCGACAGGATCCGGCTGCTGATCGCAGTGGAGGCGGTGCGGCAGTAGGCCGGGCGTGTTTCGCACTCGTGTTGCGGCGCGCCGCCATTTCGACCGCTGCGCGGGGGTTAGACCTAGTTGCATGCGACAGACCCGAGGCGGACAGTGGTCCGCAGATGCGCCATCGAGTGCACGCTGCCGAAACCACGGCCTGAAGGAGACAAGCATGAGCACGACTTCGTCGGCGCCGCGCCGCCGCTTCCTCAAGAAGGCCGCTGCGGCGGCCGGTACCGCCGGGGGGCTCGCCGCCCCGATGGTCGTGAAGGCGCAGGGCGCCACGGTGCTGCGCTTCCAGAGCACCTGGCCGGCCAAGGACATCTTCCACGAGTACGCCAACGACTTCGCCAAGAAGGTGAACGACATGTCGGGCGGGCGGCTGAGGATCGAAGTGCTTCCGGCCGGCGCGGTGGTGCCGGCGTTCCAGCTGCTGGAAGCGGTGAACAAGGGCACGCTGGACGGCGGCCACGGCGTGGTGGCCTACCACTACGGGAAGAACTCGGCGCTCGCGTTGTGGGGCTCGGGCCCCGCCTTCGGGATGGACCCGAACATGGTCCTGGCCTGGCACTACTACGGCGGCGGTAAGGCGCTGCTGGAGGAGATCTACAAGGCCATCAACATGAATGTGGTCTCGTACCTGTACGGCCCGATGCCCACGCAGCCTTTGGGGTGGTTCAAGAAGCCGGTGGCGCGCGCCGAGGACATGAAGGGCCTGAAGTTCCGCACAGTGGGCCTGGCGGTGGATGTCTTCACCGAGTTGGGCGCCGCCGTGAACCCGCTGCCCGGCGGCGAGATCGTGCCCGCGCTGGACCGTGGCCTCATTGATGCGGCGGAGTTCAACAACTCATCGAGCGACCGCGCACTCGGCTTCCAGGACGTGGTGAAGAACTGCATGCTGCAAAGCTTCCACCAGAGCGGCGAGCAGTTCGAGATCCTGTTCAACCGGGGCAAGTACAACGCCTTGCCGCAGGAGCTGCGCGCCATCATCGACTACGCCGTGCAGGCCGCCAGCGCCGACATGAGCTGGAAGGCGATCGACCGCAACACCAAGGACTACGAGGAGTTGAAGAAGCAGGGCGTGCGGTTCTACAAGACCCCCGATGCGATCCTGCGCGCGCAGCTCGATGCCTGGGACAGAGTGGTGGCCAAGAAGTCCAAGGAGAACCCGCACTTCCAGAAGGTGCTCAACTCCCAGCGAGCGTTCGCGGAGAAGGCCGGGCGCTGGCAGGCCGACTACATGGTCGACTTCAGGATGGCGTGGAACCGCTACTTCGGCAAGCAGCAGCCGGCGAAGAAGGGGTAGGTTCCCCGGGTCATGGAGGGCGCCAGAGCGGCGCCCTTTTTGGTTCCGCGTCCGAGGAGGTCCGATGCAAAAGACCCTGCTCGCCGTTGACCGCCTGTCCACCCTCATCGGCAAGGCCTGCGCGTGGACCGTGGCCGGCCTCACGCTGCTCATCAGCTGGGAGGTCTTCTCCCGCTATGCGCTCAACCGCCCGCATGCCTGGGTGCTGGATGTGCAGATCATGCTGTACGGCACCCTATTCATGGCGGCCGGCGCCTACACGCTGTCGAAGAACGGCCACGTGCGCGGTGACGTGCTGTATGGCTTCTTCCGGCCGCGTACGCAGGCCGCGATCGACCTGACGCTGTACATCCTGTTCTTCCTGCCCGGCGTGGTAGCGCTCATCTGGGCTGGCTGGACCTTCGCCCTGGACTCGCTGGCGATTCGCGAGACCACGTTCAACGCAGATGCGGTGCCGCTGTACCCGTTCAAGTTCGTCATCCCGGTGGCGGGCGCGGTGCTGCTGCTGCAAGGCGTGGTGGAGATCGTGCGCTGCGTGCTGTGCCTTCGCACCGGTGCCTGGCCTTCGCGCGAGGAGGACGTCGAGGAGGTGGATGTCGACAAGCTCAAGGAAATGGTGCACGTGAAGGACGAGGACCTCGCGGCGCTCGACCAGCGGGTCGTGCCGCCGGCACAGCGTCAGGAGGGCGCGTGATGCCGCGCATGCGCAAGGAGCTGTGGTTCGGCTTCAGCCTGATGGGGATCATCGTCGCCGGCGCCCTGTACATGCTGCTGTCCGCGCCGGTGATCACCCACGGCCACCTCGGCCTGCTGATGCTGTCGCTGGTGGTGGTGACGATCATGCTCGGCTTTCCCACGGCGTTCACCCTCATGGGCATGGGCATGGTGTTCACCTGGCTGGCTTACGAGCGCAATACCGAGCTCACGCTCGACCTCATGGTGCAGTCGGCCTACAAGGTGATGTCCAACGATGTGCTGATATCGGTGCCGCTGTTCGTGTTCATGGGTTACCTGGTCGAGCGGGCCAATCTCATCGAGCGGCTGTTTCGCAGCCTGCACCTGGCGTTGGCGCGTGTGCCGGGGTCGCTCGCGGTGGCGACCCTGGTGACGTGCGCGGTCTTCGCCACGGCCACGGGCATCGTGGGCGCGGTGGTCACGCTCATGGGCCTGCTGGCGTTTCCTCAGATGCTGCGCTCGGGCTATTCGATCCCGCTGTCGGCCGGGGCCGTCACCGCGGGGGGCTGCCTGGGCATCCTGATCCCGCCCTCGGTGCTGCTCATCGTGTACGGCGCGACGGCGGGGGTTTCCGTGGTGAAGCTTTATGCCGGAGCATTCTTCCCGGGGATCATGCTGGCGGCGCTGTACGTCGTCTACGTGATGGTGCTGACGAAGCTCAAGCCGAACCTGGCTCCGCCGCTGACCGCGGAGCAGCGTGCCGTGGCCTTGCCGCAGCCGTTGGTGGCCACCGGGGCCACGCACACGCAGCGCGCAGTGCCTGGGCTGCTCTCTGCGCTGAAGGGGCCGCGCAATGCACAGGTGCCTACGGCCTATCTGCTCGGGCAGCTTTGCATCGCCCTGCTGCCGCTGCTGGCGTTTGCCGCGGTGGCGCTGGCGAGCTGGCAGGCGGTGACGCAACCGGCCAGCCTGGAGCTCGCGAGCGAGTTGCAGCAGGTGGGCGAGGACACGCAGGCGCAGCCGCGAGAAGAGGGCGCACTCCAGGAACCCGGACCCGACGGCTTGCAGGAACCTTCATTGGCCGAGGAGGAGGGACGGGAGGAGCCGCTCGCGTCGTCCGAAGGACTGGCCACGCCGCCGGGCAGCGGCGAGGCCGCTGCGGCGCCGGAGCCGGCCCAGGCGGTGGCTGGGCCCCCGGGCGCCGATACGCGAGCCGCAGGCGAAGAGCAGGAAGCCTCAGGTTCAGCCGGCGACGATGGACGCCGCGCCGCCCCGCAGGGCTACTGGATCGGCTTTGCGGCCGGCATCGCCGCGCTGGCGCTGTTCTATGCGCTGCTCAGCTATGCCCGGCTGGAGGTCTTCAAGATGCTGCTGTCCAGCTTCTTCCCGCTGGTGCTGCTGATCCTGGCCGTGCTGGGCTCGATCGTGTTCGGTTTGGCAACGCCGACCGAAGCGGCCGCGGTGGGTGCGCTGGGCGGCTTCCTGCTCGCCGCGGCGTACCGGCAGCTGAGCTTCGGCATCGTCAAGGAATCGGTGTTCCTCACCGCCAAGACGTCGGCCATGGTGTGCTGGCTGTTCGTAGGCTCGGCGATCTTCTCCGCGGCTTTCGCGTTGCTCGGCGGTCAGGAGCTGGTCGAGCAATGGGTGCTGGGAATGCAGCTGTCGAAGACGGAGTTCCTCCTGCTCAGCCAGGTGATCATCTTCATCCTGGGATGGCCGCTGGAGTGGACGGAGATCATCGTCATCTTCATGCCGATCTTCATTCCGCTGCTGGACAACTTCGGCGTCGACCCGCTGTTCTTCGGGCTGCTGGTTGCGCTGAACCTGCAGACCGCCTTCCTCAGCCCGCCGGTGGCCATGGCGGCCTTCTATCTGAAGGGCGTGAGCCCGCCGCATGTCTCGCTGAACCAGATCTTCCTCGGCATGCTGCCCTTCATGGGAATCCAGGTGGTTGCGATCCTGCTGCTGTACCTGTTTCCACAGATCGGGTTGTGGTTGCCGCAACTGCTGTATCGATGAAGCAGGCTTGCTTGCAGGACATCAACGGGTACGGCCCGGGCAGTGCCGGGCCGCGTGCCGCGACTCCTGCGTTCAGCCCACGAGCCGGCCGTAGCGGTCGATGGCGAGCAGGTCCACGAAGCGCGAGCCTTGCGTGCCGCCCGCGAACTCGACCTTGTAGCCGCCCAGTTCCGCGCGCAGCCCGCCCAGGGCATCGCGCAGCCGCGAGCGCGTGATGGTGCCGACCTTCAACACCGCCTGCGCGGCCTCAACGGCCGTGCGGCCGGCGATGTAGCCCTCCAGCGTGGTCAGGCCCATGCGCGCGCCGGTGCCCAGTGCCGCGACATCCTGCTGGCAACGCTGCACGACGTTGACCGACATCGCCGTAGGCCGCGGCACCACGGTGCTCATCACGCAGCTTTGCTTCTTCTGCACGAGGGCGTCGAGCAGGTCCTGCCCCGCGAAGGACGAGGCATAGAACAGCCCGGGGTACTTGGCGGCCGTCATCTTGTCGATGATGCCCGCCACGGGCGCGGCATTGGCGGTGAACAACACGCAGTCCGGCCGCGATTCGAGCAGCTGTGCGGCCACCGCGTCGAAGCTGGCCGCATTGCGGTCGATGCGCAGCGAAACCTGCGGCGTGATCGACACGGAATGCAGCGCCAGGTTCATCGCCTCGAGGTTGGCACGCGACGTGTCCTCGAGCGTCACCACGCTCACGCGTCGCATGCCGAAGTCCTTCACGTAGGAGGTCATGCGCTGGTACTCGAGGTCGTAGCCCGCACGTACGTGAAAGGCCGAGCCCACGCCCTGCGCACGGATGCCCATGTTTCCGCTGGCCGTGCCCAGCATCGCCATCTGGGCCTTGTCGACGGCCGGTACGCAGGCCTCGGCGCCGGCTCCGCTGGTGAGACCGACGATGGCGGTGACGCCCAGTTCGATGAGCGTGGCCACGTTCTGCGCGCACTTGGCCTTGACGCCACCATCGTCCAGCGTGACGAGCTCGAACCGCGGTCCGCCGGCTTTCGACGCCGCGGCGAAGGCGGCGGCAATGCCGTCGCGTACGTCCCGTCCGTAGTTCGCCTGCCCGCCCGTCAGCGACGCGGACTGCCCGAAGCGGATCACGGGTCCGGCTGCCGCCCAACCGGTGGTCCAGCCGCCCAGCAGACCGGCAGCCATGCAGGATCCGTTCATCAGCAGGGTTCTTCGTTTCATTCTTCGCCTCTCCTTGCACACGCCACACATCGGCACGCGGCGGGATATCGGCGATCGTTCCGGAGGGCTTGAGGCGCTTCGTATCCCGATGTTTCCGTGAGGTCCGCACCCCCTCAGGAAGGGGGTGATGGCGTAGTTACCGATGGACACAAATGGGGTGCGATTTACACACTGGAGGCTCCAAAACCAACCCGAGGGATAGCCATGGACTCCATCGTGAAGCTGACGCGGCAGGTGCTTGCTACGGTGTTGACGCTGGGGGCGTGCGCAAGTGCCGGGGCAGTGGATCTCGTCGGCTTCCGTGGTGTGCCGTGGGGGGCGCAACCAGACAGCGTGGAGCCGGCCGAGCTGGTGTCCGCGCAGGGGGAGCAGCGCTGCTACAGGCGTGAGCGGGAGAACATGTTGTGGGGCGAGAGCCCGCTGTCCGCGGTGACCTTCTGCTTCCACCGCGACCGCTTCTACATGGCTGTCGTGGAGTCGAAGACCGACGTGCAAACGCTGTCGGCGGAGTTCAAGTCCATGTACGGTGCGCCGTCCATGGCAGCGCCCACGCGCGTGGTGTGGGGCAGCCGCAATGGCATCGCGCGCGCCGAGATCGTTGCGCCGATGCCTGGCGGCACGGCGACCATGCGCCTGACTTCCAACGAGTTCGAGCCGCGCCAGGTGGTGGGCAGCAGCAGCCGCTGAGATCACGCCCGCGCGCCGGGCATCGTCGGGCGGCTCGGCACGGCACGCCCGGAACGCCGATTGCTTCACTTGGGAGTCATCGAGGCAACGCACGGAGGCGCGTCCCGGCTGCCCGCCCCTGGCGCCGGGACCTGGACGGGATGTCGGGTCCGCAACGCCGCACGCCGCGGGCTCCCCCGGGCGACTTTTCTGCCGCAGCTTTTTCTGCTGGCCGGCATCCGGCCGCGTCTGTGGAGAACGGCTTGCCGGCTGGGCGGCCCCCCTCCAGCCGACAGGGCGAGCGCGTGCGTGGGCAGCGCGAATCTCTTTCACCGGGCACGCGGCTGGAAAGTTTCGAGATCGTGCGCGCGCTGGGCTCTGGCGGCTTCGGCACCGTGTACCTCGCGCACGACCATCCGCTCGATCGCGACGTGGCGATCAAGGAGTACCTGCCGCTGCAACTGGCCTATCGCGCCGAGGGCCTACGCGTGGGGGTACGTTCGCCCGAGCTCGCGGCCAGTTACGCCGCCGGCCTGCGCGCCTTTGTGAACGAGGCGCGCATCCTGGCGCGATTCGACCACCCGGCAGTCGTGAAGGTGCATCGCTTCTGGGAGGCCAACGACACCGCCTACATGGTGATGCCGTGGGTGCAGGGGCCCACGCTCAGCGAAATGCGCCGGCAGATGAGGCGCCCGCCCACGGAGGCCTGGCTGCGGGGCGTGATCGATCCGCTGCTGGACGCGCTGGCCACGCTGCACGCGCAAGGCATCTACCACCGCGACATCGCTCCGGACAACGTGCTGCTGCCCGCCGAGCGGATGCCGGTGCTGCTCGACTTCGGCGCTGCGCGGCGCGTGATCGGCAACCGCACGCAGACGTGGACCTCGGTCCTCAAGCCGAGCTTCGCCCCCATCGAGCAGTACGCCCAGGCCCGGCGGCTGCGTCAGGGGCCGTGGACCGATCTCTATGCGCTGGGCGCCCTGTGCGTCTACATGCTGAGCGCCGTGCCGCCGCCTCCGGCAGCCGCTCGCGCGGTGCACGACGAGCTCGACCGGCTGCTCCTGCCTGCTCCCGCGGGCGTGTCGGCGAGCCTGCTCGCCGCCATCCGGTGGGCGCTGGAGGTGCGGCCGCACGACCGGCCGCAAAGCGTGCAGGAGTTCGTGGCCGCGCTCGATGGCTTGGTCGAAGTGCCGGTACGCCGGTCGGAGCCGGCCATCGTCGCGACCGACCTCGCCACCCACATCGCCAGCGAGACGCACGCAGGCGACAGCCAGACGGTGGCCCTGCCCGATACGGCGACGCTGCCGGATGCACGCCTGCCCCCGCCGGCCCGCGCCCCCAGCCCTGCTGGGCCCACCTTCGACCCCGCGCAGGCCTGCGCCTTCGTCCGCGCCTGGGAGCCGACGCTGCGGCTCGACTCGCCCGCGTCGCCACCCGCGCCCGGCGTGCCGCTCATCGCGGCTGCTCAGCCCTCGTCCTCGCGCGGCGCCTGGTTCGCGTCGCTGGCGGTGCTGGCGGTTGCTGCCGCGAGTGCGGCGATCTTCCTCGGGCGCGGTCCGGCCGACCCCGGCGCGGCGACTTGGCGGGCGCTGGCTGAACAGGCGGCCGTCCAGGCCGAAGCGCGAACGGCGACGCCGCTTCCGGTGCCCGTCAGCGATCCTCCCGTGCCGGACAAGCTGGTCGACGAGATGCAGCTGGCGCTGGGGCAGGCCGCGCCGGTGCTGCGCACGCTGATCAGGGCGCCCGTCGCAGAGGCTCCGGCCCCGCCGCCTGCCCACCGGCAGCCCGTGGCCTCGTCGAGCGGCGACAGGGGGCACGCGGCAGCGCACAAGAGGAAGCTTGGCTCGGCGTTGCGCGCCAAGTCGCGACCGGGGCCGCGCGAGCTGTGTGCGCACCGCAACATCTTCAGGATGGCCGCCTGCATCGAGCGCCGCTGCGAGAGCGCCCGGCTGCGCCAGCATCCGCAATGCGCCGAACTGCGTCGGCCGCCCGAGTTCAGCTGGCGGCAGCACGAGCAGGACTGAAACCGGTGGGCGGGTGTTTGGCCGGCCTTGCGCAGCAATTCACGCCCCCCGGTCTGTGGAGTTGTGCCGTCGCGGAGGCGGGCATGAGAGCATCGGTGCTCGGCTTGCACTAGGCCGCGTGGACTCACAGTCCGGCGGGAGTCCGGGTGCGAGCGTCACGAGAAGCAGGGGGACGCCATGAGCGTCGATTTGTGGCAAGCCGCTGCTGCGGCGATGGTGGCCGGCGTGCTGGGCGCCTGGTTCAGCCGCTGGTGGTACGGGCGTGCCGCCGAGGCACTGGCCCGCGAGCTGACCCGGCTGGAGTCGGAGGTCCAGGCCGGCGCGAAGGCGCTGGCCCGGGCGCGCAAGCAGACCGACGAACTCCAGCGGCTGGTGGCCGAATACCGCCGCCGGCTCAACGCGGCCGAAGTGGCCCGCCGGCGCGTGGACGGCCGGCCGACGCCCGAGGAGGCTCCGCGTCAGCAGCTCCCAGCCGAGCCTGCCGAGCCCGAGGTGGCGGAGGAGTCGCAGATCGCGAGTCCGCGAAGCTGGGCCGACACGCAGCCGTTCGAGTCGAACTGAAGCAGGTGTGAGCCAAGGTGCGAGCACGGCTCGCACAACTGCCCTGATGGGCGGATGGTTGCCGGGCGTGCCGCCTTGCCCCACCTGACGATCGGGTGTAGAAAAAGCCTCACTGTCATGTCGTCGCTCGCTATGTATGACGAGCAAGACGTGATCGATGAAGGAGGCAACCATGCGTCGCCGGATCTATTGGTTGTTGCCTGATCTGGCCAGCGCCAGACGCACGATGGACGATCTGCTGCTCGCTCGCATCGGCGTGCAGCACATGCATTTCCTCGCGCGCGAAGACGTCGACCTCACCGGGTTGCATGCGGCCAATCTTCTGCAGACCTCGGACCTCGTCCGTTCCGCGCAGATGGGTTTGGTCGTGGGCGGCGGCGTGGGCGCGATCGCGGGGCTCGGGGCGGCGATGTTCCCCATCGTCGGCGATGAACCCCAGTGGGCCATGATGGCCGTGCTCGGTGTGCTGGGCGCTTTGTTCGGCGCGTGGGCGTCGAGCATGATCGGTGCCTCCACGCCGAGCCATCGCCTGCAGCGCTTCGAGCGCGCCATCGCGGATGGGCAGATCCTGCTGATGGTGGACATGCCTCGTTCGAGGGTGGAAGAGGTCGAGGCGCTGCTGGAGAAGCGGCACCCCGAGGGGCGGTTCGAGGGCGTCGAACCCGACATCCCCGCGTTCCCCTGAAAGGCGCGGTCCGCGGCGCCCGCCGCGCCGTATCGAGCCCCGCGCGCCGGCCCTTGCCTTCCTTGCGCGCGCCCGGTTCCCTGCGATGCAGGGCCGGAGGCTGAAAGGAGATGAGCATGGAACTACGCCTTCCCTCACGCCGCGGGTCGCGGTACCGCCCGGATTGGCAGGCGGCCGTGGTGTCGGGGCTGCTGGCCGGTGCCGTGCTGATGGTGCTGGAGCTGCTGTGGTCGGCGACGGTGGGCGAGGGGCCGTGGCAGGTCTCGCATCTCGTGGCGGCCATCGCCGTGGGCCCGCAGGCGCTGGAGTCGCCGCTGTCTTTCGACCTCATGATCGTCACCGTGGCCGTGCTCACCCACTACGTGCTCGGCGTGGTGTTCGGCGTGCTGCTCGCGCTGCTGATCACGTGGTTCCACTATGAAACCAGCCCGGGCATGCTGCAGGTCGTGGGCGTGCTGTTCGGCGCGCTGCTGTACCTCGTGAACTTCCACGGCCTGTCAGCGGTGTTCCCGTGGATGGCGCAGTTGCGTGGCTGGGGCACCTTCATCGGCCATCTCGTGTTCGGCCTCACGCTCGTGCTGGCCTACTGGCGCCTGCAGCAGCGCCCGGAGACGGCAAAGGACTAAGGGAGACGCTCGATGGTGATCGCCTTCGTGCTCGTCGCCATCGTCGTCGCCTCGGTGCTGTTCCACCTCGCGAGCCCGTGGTGGGTATCGCCGCTCGCCTCGAACTGGGGCCGTGTCGACACCACGCTCGACATCACGGTGGTGATCACGGGCCTCTTCTTCATCGCCATCAACCTGTTCGTGGCGTGGGTGGTCTGGCGGTATCGCCATCGCAGCGGCCAGCGCGCGGCCTACGAGCCCGAGAACAAGAAGCTGGAGCGCTGGCTGATCGGCGTGACGACCGTCGGCATCGTCGCGCTGCTGGCCCCGGGCCTGCTGGTCTATGCCGACTACCTGAAGCCGCCGAAGGACGCCCTGCTCCTGGAAGTGGTAGGCCAGCAGTGGCAGTGGCGCTTCCGGTTCCCCGGCGCGCAGGGCAAGCTCGGCGCGACCGACGCGCGTTTCGTGACCCCGCTCAACCCCTTCGGCCTGGATCCCGACGATCCGCACGGGCAGGACAACATCCTCATCAACGGCAACGAGGTCCACCTGCCGCTGAACCGCCCCGTCAAGGTGCTGCTGCGTGCGCATGACGTGCTGCACGACTTCTATGTGCCGCCATTCCGGGCGCGCATGAACATCGTGCCCGGCATGGTGAGCACCTTTTGGTTCACGCCCACGCAGACGGGGCGCTTCGAGGCCATGTGCGCGCAATTGTGCGGCGTGGGCCATCCCAACATGCGCGGCGTAGTGGTCGTGGAAGACGAAGCGGTTTTCGCGCAGTGGCTCGCCCGGCAACCGACCTTCGCGCAAACGCGCGCACGCGCCAGCGACGTGCCGGCCAGCCCGCTGGCCGCTCGCGGCCAGCGACTCGCGCAGAGCAAGGGCTGCGTGGCTTGTCACTCCATCGACGGCAGCCGGGGCGCGGGTCCCACGTGGAAAGGGCTGTGGGGGAAGACCGAGTCCTACACCGACGGCAGCAGCGTGCGCGTGGACGAGGCGGTGATCGAGCGCGAGATTCGCGAGCCGCAGTCGCGCGTGGTGCAGGGTTTCCCGCCCATCATGCCGCGCGTGGCGCTGAGCGATGACGAGGTCACCGCGCTCACTGCCTACATCAAGTCCCAGGTTGCGGCAGACCCCGCGGCCCCGCCCCCGCCGGGGAAGCATTGAATCCAGCACGAGGCAAGCCATGGCCTACGCGGACGACCACCAGCACGCCGTCAGCCACCACGAACCCCAGAGCTTCATCACGAAGTACGTCTGGAGCCAGGACCATAAGGTGATCGCCGTGCAGTACGCCTGCACGGCCATCCTGGTGGGCCTGGTCGGGGTGGTGCTGTCGAACCTGATGCGGCTGCAGCTGGGCTTTCCCGGCCGCTTCGCTTTCATCGATGCGCAGAGCTACTACCAGTTCGTGACCATGCACGGGATGATCATGGTGATCTACCTGCTGACGGCGCTGTTCCTCGGCGGCTTCGGCAACTACCTGATCCCGCTCATGGTGGGGGCGCGCGACATGGTGTTCCCCTACATGAACATGCTGAGCTTCTGGGTCTACCTGCTGTCGGTGATCGTGCTCATGGCGAGCTTCTTCGTGCCGGGCGGGCCCACCGGCGCGGGCTGGACGCTCTATCCGCCGCAGTCCATCCTGTCCGGCACGCCGGGGCACGACTGGGGAATCGTCCTCATGCTGGTGTCGCTGCTGATCTTCATCGTGGCGACCACCATGGGCGGGCTGAACTACGTGACCACCGTGCTGCAGGCGCGCTGCCAGGGCATGACGCTGCTGCGCATGCCGCTCGCGGTGTGGGGCATCTTCGTGGCCACCATCCTCGCGCTGCTCGCATTCCCCGCGCTCTTCGTGAGCGGCGTGATGATGCTGCTGGACAAGACGCTGGGCACGAGCTTCTTCATGCCGGCGCTCGTGTCCATGGGCTCGGTGACGCAGTACCAGGGCGGCAGTCCGCTGCTCTTCCAGCACCTGTTCTGGTTCTTCGGTCACCCGGAGGTCTATATCGTCGCGCTGCCGGCCTTCGGCATCGTGTCGGACCTCATCAGCGTGCATGCACGCAAGGCCATCTTCGGCTACCGCATGATGGTGTGGGCCATTGTCGTGATCGGGGGCTTGAGCTTCATCGTGTGGGCGCACCACATGTTCGTGAGCGGTATGAACCCGTGGTTCGGTTTCTTCTTCGCCACCAGCACGCTGATCATCGCGGTGCCCACGGCGATCAAGGTCTACAACTGGGCGCTCACGCTGTGGCGAGGCGACATCCACCTCACCATCCCCATGCTGTTCGCGCTGGCCTTCCTGTGCACCTTCCTGATCGGGGGTCTCACGGGCCTGTTCCTGGGCAACGTGAGCGTGGACATCCCGCTGTCGGGCACCTACTTCGTGGTGGCGCACTTCCACATGGTCATGGGCGTGGCGCCGCTGCTCGTGGTGTTCGGTGCGATCTACCACTGGTTCCCCAAGATCACCGGCCGCATGCTCGACGACCGGCTGGGCCAGGTGCACTTCTGGGTCACCTTCCTCGGTACCTATGCCATCTACTTCCCCATGCACTACCTGGGCGTCTTGGGCATGCCACGGCGCTACTACAACTGGGAGGGCTACAACTTCGTCCCGTCCTCCGCGGACTCGCTCAACGAGTTCATCACCATCGCCGCGCTGATCGTGGGTGTGGTGCAGCTGGTGTTCGTGTTCAACCTCGTGTGGAGCGCGTTTCGCGGCAAGGTGGCAGGCCCCAATCCATGGCGGGCGGCCTCGCTGGAATGGTTTACGCCCGACACGCCCCCGAAGCACCTGAACTGGGGGCCGAGGCTGCCGGTCGTGCATCGCTGGGCCTATGCCTACAGCGTGCCCGGCGCCAAGGAAGACTTCATCCCGCAGAACGCACCGCCCGAGGCTGGCGGGCAGGAGCCCGAGCCCGAAGCGCGGCCGCGGGAGGCGGTGGCATGAACCCGAACGCAACCAGCGCGTGGCGAGTTGCGCGCGGCGGCGGCGACGAAGGACTGCCCGGCGAGTTCCCCTCCGCGATGACCTGGCGTGCGCGGCCGGGGGCCGTGCAAGGCATCGGACTGTGGGTGTTCATGGGCGTGGCGACCGCGCTCTTCGGCTTGTTCATCGCGGCCTACGTGATGCGCATGAGTGAGCGCGATGCGATGGCCATCGTGCTGCCGTGGCAGTTGTGGCTGAGCACCGCGTGGCTCGCGGCTGGCAGCGTCGTGCTGCAGGTGGCTTCCTCGGCCTTGCGCCAGTCAGCCTTGCAGACCGTGCGCCTGGGTCCGGTGCTTGCCGCGGGCGGCGCCTGCGCGCTGGCCTTCCTCGCGGTGCAGTGGTGGGCCTGGCTGGATCTGCTCGCGCGGCAGGTCACGCCGGTGGGCAATCCCGCGGGCAGCCTGTTCTACCTGCTCACCGCCATGCACGGCCTGCACGTCATGGGCGGCCTCGTGGCTTGGGCCGTGGTGCTGCGCCGCCAGGGGCGCGAGGACGTGATGTCCTTGGGGTGGCGCGTGGCGCTGCTTGCCCGCTACTGGCATTTCTTGCTGGCTGTGTGGGTGGCCCTGTTCGCCACGCTGGCCTTCGTGACGCCCGAGGTGGCGCGCATCATCTGCCGTACGGCCTGAAGGACAAAGGGGCGCAGCCATGAATTCGGCCGTACCTGCACTGAAGCCCGACTACGAACAGGCCGGGCCGACGCTGATGCCTGCGCCGGTGTCCGTGCCGGCTCGCGGCCGCTTGCGGCAGCTGGTGTCCGACTGGTCCTCCGACAAGGAAACGTTCCACGTGGCCTGGGGCAAGGCCATGATGTGGATCTTCCTGCTGTCGGACACCTTCATCTTCGGCAGCTTCCTCACGAGCTACATGACGGTGCGGGCCTCGACCACCGTGACCTGGCCCAACGCCAGCGAAGTGTTCGCGCTGGAGATCGCGGGCCAGCATGTTCCCCTGATCCTCATCGCGATCATGACCTTCGTGCTCATTACGAGCAGCGGCACGATGGCGATGGCGGTGAACTTCGCCTACCGGCGCGACCGCATCAACGCTGCGGCTTTGCTCTTCGTGACGGCGGGGCTTGGCGAGATGTTCGTATGCATGCAGGCCTTCGAGTGGAGCAAGCTCATCCTCGAAGGCGTGCGGCCCTGGGAGAACCCCATGGGCGCGGCGCAGTTCGGGTCGAGCTTCTTCATGATCACGGGCTTCCACGGGCTGCACGTGACCGCCGGGGTGATCTACCTCATGGTGGTGGCGGTGCGCCTGCTGCGGGGGCGCTACGAGCGCAGCGGCAACTACCAGATCGTCGAGATCGCCGGGCTGTACTGGCACTTCGTCGACCTGGTGTGGGTGTTCATCTTCGCGTTCTTCTACCTTTGGTAGCGACACACCAAGGAGCAACAGCGATGAGTACCGCGAGTGGTCACCAGGAGCATCCGATCGGCCTGTACCTCAAGGTGTGGGGGCTGCTGTTCGTGCTGAGCGCGATGTCGTATCTGGTCGACTTCTTCCACGTGCAGGGCCTGCTGCGCTGGAGCCTCATCGTCATGCTCATGCTGGCCAAGGCGGGGCTCATCGTTGCGGTGTTCATGCACATGGCGTGGGAGCGCATCACGCTCGTCAGCGCGATCCTGCTGCCGCCCATCGCGCTGCTGGTGCTCGTGGGGCTCATGTTCGCGGAAGCGGACTACACCTTCCTCACGCGGCTCGCGTTCTTCAGGTGAGGGCCGCTTCCGCGGGGTGAGTCACTCAGAGTTCCACGATCGCGCGGAACCCGCCCCAGAACATGCGCGCACCATCGAAGGGCATGTTCTTGGGGTCCATCATGTCCTTCAGGCGCGGGTCTTCCATGACCTTTGCGTTCACCGAGTCGCGCTGCTCGCGCGACTCGAAGACGATCCACGAGAAGATGACCGTCTCGTCATCCTTCGCTTGCACGGCCTGGGGAAACGAAGTGAGCTTGCCAGGCTTCACGTCGTCGGCGGCGCATTCGCACACCTGCAAGGCGCCGTGCTCCTTCCAGATCTGGCCGGCCCGCTCGGCGATCTGACGATAGGTCTCCAGGTTGCGGGTCGGGACGGGAACGACATAACCATCCACGTAGTGGCTCATGGCGGATCCTCCTGTACAGCGGTGAGGGCGGGGCTCAGCAGTTGCCGGCGGCGAACATCGCCTTGGCGCGACGCTCGATCTCCTCGGGCGCCGGGTCTTCGATGTGGGTGGCGATCATCCAGCGGTGGCCGAAGGGGTCGACGATGCTGCCGGCACGGTCGCCCCAGAACTGGTCGGCCACGGGCATGGTTGACTGCGCGCCGGCCTTGAGCGCGCGCTCGAACACGGCGTCCACGTCGGGCACGTAGAGCACCGCAGTCGAGCCGGAGCCGCCCAGCGTGGCGGGGCTGAGCGCGCCGTACTGCGGCTGCTCCTCGGTCAGCATGAAGCGAGCCGGCCCCACGTGCAGCTCGGCATGCATGACGCAGCCGTTGGGCGCGTCGAGACGGACCTTCACCTCGGCGCCGAACACGCGCTGGTAGAACGAGACGGCATCGGACGCGCCCTTGATAACAAGGTAGGGCGTGGCGCCGCGGGATTCGGGAACGGGATTGACGGACATGACGTGCCTCCGGTGAGTGGGTGGGTGGAACGATGGTGTTCCGTTGACACGACGAGTGTGGGTGGTCGGGATCGACAGGGTGGGGGTGGGGTTTTTGAAGCAGCGAGCCTGTTGATCGGCATGCTCAATGACCCCCAATGAAGAAAAGCAATTGGACGCGCCCATTGGCGCTTGCTGATGCTACGGTCGCGTTGTCCACGAGAAAGAACAAGGAGGATGCTTGACCCTTCGCGAGCTCCGCTATCTGGTCGCCATTGCCGACCATCGCCATTTCGGCCGTGCGGCCGAAGCCTGTTGCGTCACCCAGCCCACGCTCAGCGCACAGTTGCGCAAGCTCGAAGCCTACCTCGGCATGACGTTGATCGATCGAAGCGGCAAGCAGCCGCTGCCCACGCCTATCGGTGAACAGATCGTCGAGCGTGCACGCCGCCTGCTGGAGCAGGCAGACGAGATCCTGCAGCTCACTCGCCAGCGGCGCGGCCCGCTGCAAGGCGCGCTCAATGTCGGCGTGATCCCGACGCTCGCGCCGTACTACCTGCCCTGGCTGCTGCCGCACCTGGCGAAGGGCTATCCGCGGCTGCACCTCGTCGTGCTCGAAGAGACGACGCGGCGGCTCGAAGAGAGACTCAATGACAACCTGATTGACGCCGCCTTCCTCGCACTGCCTGTGTTCTCGCGGCCGGACGTGGTGCAGCACCCGCTGTTCGACGAGCCCTTCTTCGTGGCTTGCCCGGCCGATCACGCCTCTGGCGAAGACGCTGAGGGGCCGCTCGACGCGCAGCAGTTGTCAGGCCTGAAGCTCCTGCTGCTCACCGAAGGCCACTGCCTGCGAGGCCAGGCTCTCGCGGCCTGTGGGCAAAGTGAAGCCGAGCACGACAGTACCGCCGATTGCCGCGCCACCAGCCTGGAAACGCTGCGCCACCTCGTGGCCGCCGGTCTGGGCTACACGATGCTGCCCGCACTCGCTGCGCGTTCGTTGTCGGGCAGCTCGCTGGTCATCCGGCCGCTTTGCTCGGGTGAATCTCGCCGCATCGGGCTGGTGTGGCGCGCCGGCCACCCGAAGAGCGCCGAGCTGCGCCGCTTTGCGGCGAGCCTGGAAGAGGCCCTGCCGCCGGGTGTGCAGCCGGTGAGCCGCACCATCGCCGCGAACGCCATCGACGTTGTCGATGGGTTGGCGAGAAGATCTCAACTTCACGCGGAAGGAACCCCTGCCTAAGCTGAGTCCATCCACTCAGCTCAAGGAGATCCTGCGTGAACCGCTGCCTCGATCACCGCGTGACGAAGACGCTCGTCGGCGCCACCGCCCTGTTCGGCTTCTCGGCCATGGCTTTTGCCCAAGGCCTGACCCGCGACAACGGCGCACCGGTCGGCGACAACCAGAACTCGCAGACCGCAGGCCCCAACGGCCCGGTGCTGCTGCAGGACGTGCAGCTCATCCAGAAGCTGCAGCGCTTCGACCGCGAGCGCGTGCCCGAACGCGTGGTGCATGCACGCGGCACCGGCGCGCATGGCGAGTTCCTGGCCACCGCCGACATCTCCAATGTCACGCGCGCTAAGGTGTTCGCGGCGGGCACCAGGACGCCCGTCTTCGTGCGCTTCTCGACCGTGATCCACGGCAACCACTCGCCCGAGACGCTGCGCGACCCGCGCGGCTTCGCCACCAAGTTCTACACCGCCGAAGGCAATTGGGATCTCGTGGGCAACAACCTGCCGGTGTTCTTCATTCGCGATGCGATCAATTTCCCCGACATGGTCCATAGCTTGAAGCCCAGCCCGGACACCAACCTGCAGGACCCAAAACGCTTCTTTGACTTCTTCTCGCACGTGCCCGAGGCCACACACATGCTCACGCGCGTGTATTCGGACTACGGCACGCCGGCAAGCTACCGCACGATGGACGGCAACAGCGTGCACGCCTACAAGTTCGTCAACGCGCAGGGCAACATCGCGTACGTGAAGTTCCACTGGAAGAGCCTGCAGGGCGAGAAGAACCTGAGTGCCAAGGAAGCCGGTGCCGTGCAGGGCAAGAGCTTCAACCACGCCACCCAAGACCTCATCGACGCCATCGACAAGGGCAACTACCCGAAGTGGGACCTGTACGTGCAGCTTCTCAAGCCCGAGCAGCTCGACGGCTTCGACTTCAACCCGCTCGACGCGACGAAGGTATGGCCGGGCGTGCCCGAGCAGAAGGTCGGCACGATGACGCTCAATCGCAACCCGGCCAACGTGTTCCAGGAAACCGAGCAGGCTGCGTTCGCGCCAGGCAACCTCGTGCCGGGCATCGAGCCCTCCGAAGACCGCCTGCTGCAAGGCCGCGTGTTCAGCTACAACGACACGCAGCTCTACCGCGTGGGCGCCAACGTCTTTCAGTTGCCGATCAACGCGCCCAAGGTTGCGGTGAACAACAACAACCAGGACGGCGATGCCAACGGCGGCGCCCGCAACGGCAAGGTCAACTACGAGCCCTCGCGCCTGGCGCCCAAGCCGCAGGACGCCGCGCTGCGCTACAGCGTCCTGCCGCTGGCGGGCGCCACGCAACAGTCGCGCATCGCCAAGACACTCAACTTCCGGCAGGCCGGTGACTTCTATCGTTCGTTGCCCAGGCAGGAGCAGGCCAACCTCGTGTCCAACCTCGCCGGAGACCTGGGCCAGGTGAAGGACGACGCGACGAAGTACACGATGCTGTCGTTCTTCCACAAGGCGGACAGCCAGTACGGTGCCGCGCTCGCCAAGGCCGTGAACGCCGACGTCGCGCGTGTTCAGCAGCTGGCTGGCGCGCTGAGCGAGTAAGGCTGTGCAGCGGGAGCCGGTGCCATGCAACGACACATGAAGTCCACCATCGCGGCATTGGCCCTCGCGGCCGGTGCTGCCTGCAGCGCGAATGCGCAGCCGGCGGCACCCGCGGCCCCGGCCGCCGCCCCCGTAGAGATCCTTCGACAGCGCCTGCAGGACTACTACTTCGAAGCTGCCCGGCGCGGTGACGTGGCGATGCTCAAGGAGTTCATCGACTCGCGTTACGACCTCGAAACGCGCGATGGGAAAGGCTACACGGCGCTCATCCTGTCGGCCTATCACGGGCATGAAGCCGCGGTGCGCCTGCTCATCGACGCGGGGGCCAACCCCTGCGCCGCTGACCAGCGCGGCAACACCGCGCTGATGGGCGCGATCTTCAAGGGCGAGCTGGCCATCTCGAACATGTTGATGAAGGCTGCCTGCGACCCAAATCACCGCAACAACGCGGGGCAGACACCGGCGATGTATGCGGCGCTGTTCGGGCGGGTCGAAGTGCTCAAGGGCCTCGCCGCGCAGGGCGCCGACCTGCGTGCGACCGACAACGCCGGCAATAGCGCGGAGAGCCTACAGTCCCCCCGTTCGCGTTGATCTCGTCGAAAGTGCGATGTCCACCGTGGGATTCGGTCACTCCGTCACAGCCTGCCGCACGGCGCGTTCCCACCGCGCCATCAGTTCCGCCGCCCGGTCGCGCGCCATCGTGGGTCGGAAGCGCCGCTCCACCTGCCACTGCGCTGCCAGCTCATCAAGGCCACCGTATACGCCGCAGGCCAGGCCGGCGAGGTAGGCCGCGCCCAGGGCCGTCGTCTCGATCACCTGGGGTCGCACCACCGGAACCCCCAGCAGGTCGGCCTGAAACTGCATCAGCAGGTCGTTGACGCAGGCGCCGCCATCCACGCGCAGTTCGCTCACCGGTGCTCCGCCCGCGGCCACCGCATCGCGGCTCATCGCGGTGAGCAAGGCGGCGCTCTGGAACGCGATGCTCTCCAGTGCCGCGCGGGCAATGTGGGCCACGGTGCTGCCCCTCGTCAGGCCCACGATGGCGCCGCGGGCATCCGCCTTCCAGTACGGCGCGCCCAGGCCGGTGAAGGCCGGCACGAACATCACGCCGCCGCTGTCGGGCACGCTCTCGGCCAGCTGCTGCACCTGCGCGCTGCCCTTGATCGCATGCAGCCCGTCGCGCAGCCACTGCACCACCGCGCCGCCGATGAACACGCTGCCTTCCAGCGCGTACTCCGGCGTCGCCGTGGGCTGCGCGGCGCTGGTGGTCACCAGGCCGTTGCCCGAAAGCTGGAACGCGTGGCCGGTGTGCATCAGCATGAAGCAGCCGGTGCCATAGGTGTTCTTCGCGAGCCCGGCACTGAAGCAGGTCTGGCCGAAGAGCGCGCTTTGCTGATCGCCCGCCACGCCGCCGATGGGCAGCGCCGTGCCGAGGAGGTCGGGGCGCGTCATGCCGTACACATGACTGGAAGGGTGCGCGGCGGGCAGCACCTCGCGCGGCACGTCGAGCGCCGCGAGCAGCTCCTCATCCCATGCATTGCGGCGCACATCGAACAGCAGAGTGCGAGACGCGTTCGTCACGTCGGTGGCATGCAGTGCCTGCCCGCGCGTCGCGTCTTCGCCACCCCCGGTCAACTGCCAGAGCAGCCAGCTGTCCACCGTGCCGAAGGCCAGCTCGCCGCGACGCGCCGACTCGCGCGCGCCGGGCAGGTGGTCGAGCATCCACTTGAGCTTGGTGCCCGAGAAGTAGGGGTCGATCACGAGGCCAGTTCGTTCACGCACCAGTGGCGCCAGACCGCGCTCGCGCAGCTCGGCGCACGTCGGCTCCGTGCGGCGGTCTTGCCACACGATCGCATTCCCCACCGGCTCGCCCGTGCGGCGGTTCCACAGCAGCGTGGTTTCTCGCTGGTTGGTGATGCCCACCGCCGCGATGTCCGAGGCGGCCACGCTCGCTTTCGCCAGCGCCTCGCGGGCGGTGGCGAGCTGCGTTTCCCAGATCTCCTTCGGGTCGTGTTCCACCCATCCGGGCTGCGGAAAGATCTGCGTGAATTCGCGCTGGGCCATGGCAACGATGCGGCCGCCGCGGTCGAACACGATGCTGCGCGAACTGGAGGTGCCCTGGTCCAGGGCGAGCAGATGCTTTTTCTCGCTCATGTGATGCCTTCCTCGACTCGCTCGCCCGGCGGCATGCCGGCTTCGACGCCGGAGTTATAAAGCCAACGAAGACGAGGAGACCCTGACTTGCTCGTATCACCTACGCGCCTACCAGCTCCCGAGCCGGGTCCGGCCTCGGTCGATGTGCTGGTGGTGGGCGGCGGCATCAACGGCGCGGGCATCGCGCGAGATCTCGCCGGCCGAGGACTCTCGGTGCTGCTCGTCGAGAAGGACGATCTTGCGCAGCACACCTCGTCGGCCTCCACCAAGCTGATCCACGGCGGCCTGCGTTATCTGGAGCATGGCGAGTTCTCGCTGGTGCGCAAGGCGCTGAGCGAGCGCGAGGTGCTGCTGCGGAGCGCGCCGCACATCATGCGCCCCCTGCGCTTCGTGATGCCGCATGACGCCGGCATGCGGCCGCTCTGGATGATCCGCGCCGGGCTCTTCCTCTACGACCACCTCGCCCCGCGCGAAGTGCTCGGTGCCTCGCGTGCCGTGGATTTGCGCACGCATCCCGCCGGCGCGCCGCTCCACCCCGGCTACACGCGCGGCTTCGAGTACGCCGATGGCTGGGTGGACGACGCGCGTCTGGTGGTGCTCAACGCCGTGGATGCGGCCGAGCATGGCGCCACCATCCTGACCCGGTGCCGCTGCGTCGATGCGCAGCGAAGCACCGCAGGCTGGCAGGTGCGCTTGCGGCAGGAACCGTCGGGTGCCGAGCGCATCGTGGCGGCCCGTGCGCTCGTCAACGCCGCCGGTCCGTGGGCCGCGCAGTTCCTGGCGGACCATGCCCGCCTGACGGCGCGGCCGTTGCGGCTGGTCAAGGGCAGCCACATCGTGGTGCGCAAGCTCTACGAGCACGAGTACGCCTACATCTTCCAGAGCCCGGATCGCCGCATCATCTTCGCCATTCCGTACGAAGCCGACTTCACGCTCATCGGCACGACGGATGTCGAGTACGCCGGCCCGCCCGAGCAGGTGCGCATCGATGCCACGGAGACCGCCTACCTGTGCAAGCAGGCGAGCCGGTACTTCGCCCGACCCGTCACGCCCGGTGACATCGCCTGGGCGTACTCCGGCGTGCGTCCGCTGCTGGACGACGAGGCCGGCGATCCTTCGGCGGTGACCCGTGACTACCGCCTGGAGCTGGATACCGCGCAGGCGCCGCTGCTGTCGGTATGGGGCGGCAAGATCACGACCTTTCGCAAGCTGGCCGAGGAGGCGGCCGACCTGCTCGGCCCTGCCCTCGGGGCGTCAGGCGGCGCCTGGACGCGAGCCGCCTTCCTGCCCGGAGGCGACCTCGGCGCATGGATCGGCCGGCGGCAGCGGCCGGAGCTGGACCTCGCCCGCTACACCCACGTGCTGGCGCAGCGCCATCCTGAACTGCCGCCTGCCCTGTGCCGCCGGTACGCACGCGACTACGGATCGCGCCTCGACAAGCTGCTGTCGGCGGGCCTGGGTGCCGAGGTCGCGCCGGGGTTGCACGAGGCCGAGCTCCACTACCTGCACCGCCATGAATGGGCGGGCACGGCGGAGGACGTGCTGTGGCGGCGCACCAAGCTCGGCCTGCATCTGACACCCGACCAGCGCGCGACGGTGGCGCGCTGGTGCACGCTGCACTGGCCTGGCGGCGCGCAGGTGCCCACCCGTCACGCCGCGATGCGCTGAGCGACTGCGTTCGAGAGGGCTACAGCAGGGCAGACAAAGCTTCCGCACCCCGGTGCAACGGCGGAAGCAGGCGCGCCACCAGCTGCTCCATGTTCATGTGCGTGGCATGCACGCTCAAGGTCATGGCCACTTCGATCTGGCCGGTCGCGCTGGACACGGGCACGGCGATGGTGCGCAGCCCCAGCTCGTACTCCTCGTCGCTGGTCGCGTAGCCGAGCTGTCGCACCAAGCGCACGGCCTGCACGATGTCCTCGACCTCGGTGAGCGTCTTGGGCGTGTAGGGCGTGAGCTCCGTGTGGCCAAGCAGCATGCGGACCTCCATGTCGCTCTTTTGCGCCAGCAGCACGCGCCCGGTGGACAGGCAATAGGCCGGCAGCCGCGTACCCACGCCCACCGTCGGCGAGAAGACGCGACGGCTCTGCGAGCGCGCGAGGAACACCACGAAGTTTTCGTCCAGCACCGCCACCGAGGCGGTCTCGCCGGTTTCCACGCTCACCGTGTCGAGCACCGGCTGCGCCTTGCGCGGCAGCGGCGCGGCCGACAGCAGCCCGTAGCCCAGGCGCAGCACGCGCAGGTCGAGCGAAAAGTGCTTGCCGTCGTAGTCGGCATAACCCAGCTTGGCGAGCGTGAGCAGGTAGCGCCGGGCGCTCGCACGGGTCATGTTGGTGCGAGCCGCCACCTCCGTGAGCGTGAGCCGAGGGTGGCGGGCATCGAAGGCCTCGATCACCGCGAGGCCGCTTTCCAGCGAGGCCACGAAATCGCGTCGGGCGAGCTTCACGGGAGTGAAAAGAGAAAAGTGCGCATCGCGGACATGGAAGCACGCATGGTTGATTAAGGCCAGGCGATCGCCCAATAGTCGATTCACCCCAAGCGACACCAAAGAACGGTGTACGCATCGCGTACTTCCAGTGGCCGCCGCAGCGGCCCGCCCCTTACCAGGAGACAAGTTCCCATGGCCTCGTTGTCCCAAGCCGCCGTCGCGTTGTGCGCCGGCCTGACCTGCCTTTCCGCGGCCGCCCAGGGCGGCTTCCCGCAAAAGCCCGTCAAGATCATCGTGCCCTTTCCCGCCGGTGGCACGGCGGATTCCATCCCGCGCATCGTGGCCGAGAAGCTCTCGGACAAGTGGGGCCAGCCGGTCATCATCGAGAACAAGCCCGGCGCGGGGGGCAACGTCGGCGCCGAGCTTGCGTACCGCGCCGAGGCGGACGGCTACACGCTCCTCGCCAGCCCGCCCGGGCCGCTGTCGGTGAACAACTCGCTGTACAAGAAGATGCCCTTCGAAGCATCGAAGTTCGAGCCGGTGTCGCTGCTGGCGACCATGCCCAACCTGCTCGCCGTGCGCTCGACGCTGCCGGTCAAATCGGTGCAGGAACTGGTCGACCTCGCTCGCAAGGAGCCGGGCAAGGTGAGCTATGCCTCGCAGGGCAACGGCACCACCTCGCACCTGTCGGCCAACCTGTTCCAGCTGCGCACCGGCACCAAGCTGCTGCACGTGCCCTACAAGGGGACCGCGCCCGCCCTGGCTGACCTCGTGGGCGGGCAGGTCGACATGATGTTCGACAACGTCTCGTCGTCGCTCGGCCAGTACAAGGCAGGCCGCATCAAGGTGCTCGCCGTGGCCACGCCCAAGCGCCTGCCCTCGCTGCCCGAGGTGCCCACCATGCACGAAGCGGGCGTGAAGGACTTCCGCACGGGTACGTGGGTGGCGCTGGTCGCGCCGCCGGGCACGCCCAAGGAAGTGGTCAGCGCCATCCGGCAGGCCGCCGCCGAGGCGGTGCGCCAGCCCGACGTGCAGAAGAAGTTCGCGGACCTCGGCGCCGACCCGGTGGGCGGCACGCCCGCCGAGCTCAAGGCCTTTCTCGCCGACGAGACCGCTCGCTGGAAGGACGTGATCCAGCGCGCCCACGTGCAGGTCGACAACTGATCCGGAGCACCCCATGCAGGACACCATCATCGACACCAGCGCCTTGCGCATGCGCAAGTGGCCCGAGGAAGGCCTCACGCGCGTGCCGTACTGGGTCTACCAGGACGAAGAGGTGCTGCGCCAGGAGCACAAGCGCATCTACGAGGGCGCGACCTGGAACTACCTTTGCCTCGAAGCCGAGCTGCGCGAGCCGGGCGACTACGTGAGCACCTTCGTGGGCGCCACTCCCGTGGTGGTGGCGCGCGACAACGACGGCGAGCTCTATGCCTTCGAGAACCGCTGCTCGCACCGCGGCGCGCTCATCTGCCTGGAGAACGCAGGCCATGCCGAGCAGTTCACCTGCGTGTACCACGCGTGGTCATACGACCTGCAGGGCAACCTCAAGGGCATCGCCTTCGAGCAAGGCGTGGGCGGCAAGGGGGGCATGGCGCCGGGCTTCTGCAAGGAAGATCATTCGCCGCGCAAGCTGCGCGTGGCCACCACCTGCGGCCTGGTGTTCGGCAGCTTCTCCGACGACGTGCCCGACATCGAGGAGTACATCGGCGACGACGTTCTCCCCCGCATCCGCCGCATCCTGGGCAAGGGCGAGGTCGAGGTGCTGGGCCGCTACACGCAGAAGCTGCCCAACAACTGGAAGCTGTACTTCGAGAACGTGAAGGACTCTTACCACGCGAGCCTGCTGCACCTGTTTCTCACCACCTTCGACGTCAACCGCCTCACGCAAAAGGGCGGGCTCATCGTGTCGGAGGACGGCGGCAACCACGTGAGCTACTCGATGATCGTGCCGGGCGAGACGCACGGCTCCGAGTACCGCGACCAGAACATCCGCACCGAGAGCGAGAAGTACCGGCTGCACGACCCCAGCCTGCTTGAAGGCCACGACGAGATCGGCGACGGCATCACGCTGCAGATCCTGTCGGTGTTCCCCGGCTTCGTGCTCGGGCAGGTGCAAAACAGCTTCGTGGTGCGCCAGGTCCTGCCCAAGGGCGTGGACGAGACCGAGCTGAACTGGACCTACATCGGCTTCAAGGACGACACGCCCGAGCAGCGCCGCATGCGGCTCAAGCAGCTCAACCTCGTCGGCCCCGCCGGCCTCGTGTCGATGGAAGACGGCTGCGTGGGCGGCTTCGTGCAACGCGGCACCGCGACCGCGGGCGACGACGCGGCCGTGGTGCAGATGGGTGGCGAGGCCACCGAGTCGAGCGACACGCGCGCCACCGAGGCTTCGGTGCGTGGCTTCTGGAAGGCCTACCGCGCGCACATGGAGCTGTGAACGACATGAACCGCTTTGAACTCCATCTCGCGGTGAGCCTGCTCAACGCGCAATACGCGCAGGCCATCGACGACGACCGGCTCGAGGACTGGCCCGAGTTCTTCACCGACCAGTGCCTCTACAGCGTGACATCGCACGAGAACCACCTGCGCGGCTTGGAGGCAGGCATCGTCTGGTGCGACAGCAAGGGCATGCTCAGGGACCGCGTGTCGGGACTGCGCGAAGCCAACATCTTCGAGCAGCACCGCTACCGGCACATGGTCTCCATGCCGGCAACCGTGCACGCCCGAGGCGATCGCGTGGTTGCGAAGACGCCCTTCGCGGTCTACCGCATCACGCGCAACAAGCCCAGCGAGCTCTTCGTCACCGGCTGCTGGCACGACGAGCTGGTGATCGAAGGCGAAGACCGCCTGAAGATCGCGCGCCGCATCGCCGTGTGCGACAGCTCGGTGTTCGACACGCTGCTCGCGATTCCGTTGTGAGGGTCACGGAGCCGAGATGAGCCAAGCCTTTCGCATTTCCATCGAGGGCGGCGCGGCGTTCGACTGTGTCGCCACGAGAACCTGGTGGCGGCGGCCGAGCGCTCGGGCTGGGCGCTGCCCGCTTCATGTCGCGCCGGCGACGTCGTCGTGCCGGGGCACAACGACGATGGCGATGTGCGCGCATACCGCACGGCGACTTCTGGCTGCGACGCCTTCGCGCCGTCCGCGCTGGCGGCTTGAGCCGGGTGGGAGGAGGACCGCCTATAGTGGCCGGTCCTCCTCGTTGACCCGCTCGCCGTGGCCCTCAAATCCACCATCTTCAAAGCCCACCTGCAGGTGGCCGACATCGACCACGGCTACTACGCCGACCACGCGCTCACGCTGGCGCGGCATCCCAGCGAAACCGACGAACGCATGATGGTGCGTCTGGCCGCGCTTGCGTTGAACGCGCACCAGGTGCAGACGCTGTGCCAGGGCGATGCCACGCTGGCCTTCGGTGCCGGCCTTTCGGACCCCGACGACCCGGACGCATCGCTTACCGACTTCAGCGGCCGCAAGCGCTTGTGGATCGAGGTCGGCCAGCCGGAGGAGAAGCCGCTGGCGCGCGCCTGCAGCCGGGCCGACGCGGTGTGCGTCTATGCCTTCCACCACGCGGCCGAGGTGTGGTGGCGTGGCTTGCAGAACCGCGTGTCACGGCTGGACAAGCTGCAGGTCTGGCGACTGCCGGCCGAGGCCAGCCTCGCGCTGGCGTCGCTGGCCGAACGAAGCATGCAGCTGCAGGCCACGATTCACGACGGGGTGCTCACGCTGGGCAGCGCCGCCACCACGGTGCAGCTCGAACCTCAGCGCTGGAAGTAGCGCTCCTGCCGCCGAGGCGAACGTTCACCGGGCATGCACGTAGCGCCCCGGCGCGTCGTCGAGCGGCGGCAGGCCGGCCCGCGGCGAGCCCATGCCCGGCGGCCTAACCGGTGGCGACGACGAGTGCGAGTCCAGCCATTCGACCCACGGTGTCCACCACGACCCCTGCACCGTTGGAGTGGCGTCGAACCACTCCTGCGGTGTTTCGCGCCGCTGTCCAGCACGCCAGTTCCCGATCCGGTAGCTCGCCTTGGGGTTGTCGCCCGGCGGGTTGACGATGCCCACGTTGTGGCCGCCGGCGGCGAGCACCAGCGTCTGGTCCACGTCGGTTAGCGAGTGCAGCTTGAACACCGAGCGCCAGGGCGCGATGTGGTCCTGCACTGTGCCGACGAGGAACACCGGCACGTCGATGTCCCGCAGGTTGATGGTCGAGCCCTCCAGCACCATCTCGCCACGCGCCAGCGCGTTCTGCAGGTACAGGCGGTGCAGGTATTCCGAGTGCATGCGGTACGGCAGCCGCGTGCCATCGGCGTTCCAGGCCATGACGTCGCTCACCGGCTGCCGCTCGCCCATGAGGTAGTTGAGCAGGCGGTACGACCACACGAGGTCGTTGGAGCGCAGCATCTGGAACGTCATCTTCGTGTGCCGCTTGTCGAGATAGCCGCGCGTCCACATGCGGTCTTCGAGGTGCGCCACCTGGCTGTCGTCGATGAACAGCGAGATCTCGCCCGGGTCGCTGAAGTCGGTCTGCGCGGCCAGCAGCGTGATGCTCTTGAGTACCTGGTCGCCGCGCCGGCCCATCGACGCGGCCGACATGGCCAGCATCGTGCCGCCCAGGCAATAGCCCAGCGCGTGCACCTGCTGCCCGGGCACGATGGCGCGAACGGCGTCGAGCGCGTGCATCACGCCCAGCCGGTGGTAGTCCTCCATACCCAGGTGACGGTCGCCGGAGTCGGGGTTCTTCCACGAGATGGCGAAGACCGTGTAGCCCTTGTCCACCAGGTACCGCACCAGCGAGTTGTGCGGCGACAGGTCGAGGATGTAGTACTTCATGATCCAGGCCGGCACCAGCAGCACGGGCTCGGGGTGCACGGTCGGCGTCGAAGGCGCGTACTGGATCAGCTCGATCAAGCGGTTGCGCAACACCACCTTGCCCGGCGTGATAGCCACGGTCTCGCCGACACGGAATTTCTCTACCCCGGCGGGCGGGTGGTCCAAGGCCTCGCGCACCGCGTCGTCGATCGCGTGCAGCAGTCCGCGTGCGAGGTTGAGGCCGCCTTCGCCCGCGGTGCGCCTCAGCACGGCGGGGTTGAGCGCCGGCACGTTCGACGGCGCCAGCATGTCCTGCCACTGCCGCACGGAGAAGCTCATCATCTGCTCGTGATGCGGCGTAACGCCCGGCACGCCCGTGGTCGCGCGCTGCCACCACTCCTGCCGCAGCAGGAAGGCCTGCGCGATCCAGGAGTAGGGTGGCCTGCGCCACAGTTCGCCGTCGAAGCGCTTGTCCTGCGGCAGCGGCTCGATGCACCAGGGCCGCTCCGGCGGCGTCGCGCAGGCTTGCGCGAGCCGGGCGAACTGCGCCACGGCCATCTCGCTCAGTTCCCAGTGCTTGGCGCCCGAGCGCGCCAGGTGCATGGCCCAGTCGATCCACGCGGCCAGCGGCGTGGCGGGGGCGATGGGCGTGGCGAGCCCGCCGAGCGCGCTGCTCAGGCGCCGCTGCAGATCCTGGTAGCGCAGGAACGCATCGGAGGGCCGCAAGCCGCGCCCGAGCCAGGGGCTGGCTTCGCGCTCGCGCACCTCGGCTGGCGGCGCGGGCTCGGCCACGGCAGGGGGAGGAAGGGAACTGGGCAAGGCGGCCATGGTGGGGGGCGGAGGGCGGTTTGGCCATCGCGCGTCTCACCATGACGACGCGTCAACGGACCTCGCCTGCACCCTAGTCATCGACTCGCATGGCAAGCACTTGGTTCTGTTGGCGTGGCGAAGATCGGCCTGCGTGCGCCCTCGCAGCTTCAGTCCACGGACAGGGGCCACGAGCCGCCAGGCGTGTGACACTCGGCGCCTGCCTGCACCCCCCGTCTGCGCATGTTCATCGGCACGCTCTACGCCCTCGCCGCCGGCCTGCTGTGGGGCCTGGTGTTCATCGCTCCCTCGTTGCTGTCGGAGTACCCGGCGCCGCTGCTGTCGTTCGCGCGCTATCTCGCCTTCGGCCTCATCGCGCTGCCCATCGCCTGGCTGGACAGGGCGCCGCTCGCCGCACTGTCGCGCGCCGACTGGATCGAGGCCCTCAAGCTCTCGCTGGTCGGCAACCTGCTGTACTACGTGTGCCTGGCCGGTGCCATCCAGCGTGCAGGCGTGCCCTTGCCCACCATGATCATCGGCACGCTGCCGGTGGTGATCGCTGTGTGCTCGAACCTGCGCGACGCGCGTCGCGACGGCCGGCTCCCGTGGAGGCGCCTGGCTCCCTCGCTGGCGCTCATTGCCGCGGGCATCGCGCTGGTCCACCATGCCGAGATTGAGCACCTGCGCGGCAGCGGTGGCGTCGAGCCGGCGCGCCATGCCATCGGCGCGCTGCTGGCCGTGGGGGCCGTCGCCTGCTGGACCTGGTATCCGCTGCGCAATGCCGACTGGCTGCGCCACCACCCCAGCCGCAACCCGCGCACCTGGGCCACGGCGCAGGGCCTCGCGACGCTGCCTCTGGCCGCGGCCGGTTTCGCGGGCTTCTGGGCGTGGAGCCGGTATGCGTCGGCGTCCTTTCCCATGCCGCTCGGTCCCACGCCGGGGCTGTTCGTCGGCCTGATGCTGGCCATCGGCCTGTTGTCGTCGTGGGTGGGCACGCTGTGCTGGAACGAGGCGAGCCAGCGACTGCCCGCCACGCTCGCCGGCCAGCTCATCGTGTTCGAGACGCTCTCTGCCCTCGCGTATGCCTTCGCGCTGCGCGGCCGGGTGCCGGAGGCCGCTACGCTGGCCGGCATCGCCCTGCTCGTGGCGGGCGTTGTCTGGGCGCTACGGGCGCGGCCTGAGCCTCTGGCCGCCGAGGGCCACGCGGCGTGAAAGGCAAACGGATGGAAACGCCTTGCAAGCGCTTGCAGTGAACTTTCCGGGGCTCCATCGGCCCGAAGGCCTGCGCGCCCCATGCGGGGGCTGCCGCACGCGCAGCAAGAAGGGAAGCCCGTGAACCGACGACATTTCCTCCACACGACCACTGGCGCGGCGTTGGCTGCGGCCAGTCTCGCCGCCTGTGGCGACAACCGGGCCGCCGCTCCAGCAACGCAGGCCCCCCCAACCAAGCCCAGCGCCAAGGAGGCCTACGGCATGGCGGCCGGAGGCAACGGCTTCGCCGTCGGCCCCGTCATGGCGGCCAACACCGTGTACGTCTTCTTCGATCCCACCTGCCCGCATTGCGCGGCGCTCTGGGAACATGCCAAGCCGCTCGCGCACCGGGTCAAGATGGTGTGGATACCCGTCGGCTGGCTGCAACGCTCCTCCGAGCCGCAGGCCGCCACCATCCTGTCGGCCCCCGATCCCATCGCCGCCATGACCGAGAACGAGGCCAGCGTGCAGCAGCGCGCGGGTGGCATCGCGGTCAACCGCGCGCTTAGCGACGAGGCCGTCGCCAAGGTCAAAGCCAACACCGACCTGTTCAAGCGGATCGGCGAGGAGAGCGTGCCGCTCATCGTCTACAGGAATGGCAAGACCGGCCAGTACGGCACGGTGGCCGGTGCCGTGCCCACCGAACAGCTGGCCGCGATGGTGGGCGTGTGAGCAAGTTCAGCCACACCTTCTGAACCGATGAGCGTCACGAGCTGCGGCCTGGTGCTGTGCAACCCGCAGGCCGAACTGCTGCTGTGCCACGCGACCGGCACGCCGCGCTGGGATCTCCCCAAGGGCCTGGCCGAGGCCGGTGAGGCGCCGCAGGCCACGGTGCTGCGTGAAACAGCCGAAGAAACCGGCCTCGTGTTCAGTGCAGAAGACCTGCTGCCTCTCGGCCGCCACGCGTACCGGCCCGGCAAGGATCTGGTGCTCTACGCCGCGCTGTCCGAGCGCTTCGATGCCGGCCGCTGCCGCTGCCACACGCGCTTTCGGGACCGCCACGGGCGCCTCGTGCCCGAGATGGACCGCCACGCCTGGACTTCCTTCACGGAGGTGCCCGATCGCTGTGCCCCCGCCCTGGGCAAACTCCTGACCGTGACCTTGTCGCTACCCGACCTTCTGGCCCGCCTGCAGGCGGGCGGGCGCATCGCCGAGCCGCAATGGGTGCCGGCGTGAGGTTGCGCGCTGCCCGGCACCTGGCCGCCGTGCTCGTGCTGTTGCCGTCCGCATGGCTCGCCGCGGAGCCGGCCCCTGCGCCCCCAGAGCCTTTCCTGGTGCGCTCGGCGTCTTGCGTGGCCGCCCTCAAGGCCCGCGCCGAACCGCTCGCGCAGCGTCTGCGACGGGGTGACGAGGCGGCCGAAGTGCCGTTGACCCCCATCGTGCAGGCCTCCTTTGCCTTCATCGGCACCGCGTACAAGCAGGGCCTGCGCCAGCCGCAGGCCGACGAGATGCTGCACCGCGCGGAGCAGGCCCAGGCGGCGCTGCCACCCGACGCCCTGGTGAAGCTGCAGGACGGCTGCCAGGCCGAAGGCGACCAGATCCTGGCCCGAGCCTCGGGGCTCGAGCGCATGCTGGTCGGCGCGGCGGCGCGCAAGCGGATCGCGAAGCTGCGCAAGCCGGTCTGATCCAGCCACCGTGCCGGCTGCCATTCAGCCAGCCAGCGCCTCGTCCACCACCTCTATCCAGTGCCGCACCGGCGTGGAGGTGCCGCTTTGCAGGTGCTGGATGCAACCGACGTTGGCCGACACAATCGCTTCGGACTCCAGCTCGCCGAGCTGGGCGAGCTTGCGGTCGCGCAGGGTGCGCGCCATCTCCGGCTGCAGCACGGAATAGGTGCCCGCGGAGCCGCAGCACAGGTGGCTCTCCTGACGGGCGATCCGCACCTCGAAGCCCAGTGTGGTGAGCCCGCGCTCGATCACCCCGCGCACCTTCTGTGCGTGCTGCAGTGTGCACGGCGAGTGGAACGCGAGCCGAGTCACGCGGCGGCGACGCACCTGGTCGGCCAGGCGGGGCGCAAGCTCCGGCAGCAGCTCGGAGATGTCGCGTGTCAGCTCGGAGATACGCCGCGCCTTGTCCGCATAGACAGGGTCGTGCGCCAGCGCGTGGCCGTAGTCCTTGACCGTCGCGCCGCAGCCGGAGGCGTTCATGACGATGGCCTCCACGCGGCCCGATTCCACCTGCGGCCACCATGCGTCGATGTTGCGGCGCATGTCCGCAAGGGCGCCTTCCTGGTCGTCCAGGTGCATGCGGATGGCGCCGCAGCAGCCCGCGCCCGGGGCCACGAGGGTCTGAATGCCGGCGGCGTCGAGTACCCGGGCGGTGGCGGCGTGGATGCCGGGCATCATTGCCGGCTGCACGCAGCCTTCGAGCACAAGCACCTTGCGCGCGTGCTCCCGCGTCGGCCACGGCCCGGCATGGCTCGCGCGCGCCGGCACCTTGTCCCTGAGCGATGCCGGCAGCAAGGGACGCATCGCGCGGCCCAGGGTCAGGGCCGGCGCGAAGAGCGGCGAGGTCAGCCCTTCCTTGAGCAGCCAGCGCGCCACGCGTTCGCCGGCCGGACGCGCGACACGCTGGTCCACCACCTTGCGGCCGATCTCCACCAGATGGCCGTAGTCCACGCCTGAGGGGCAGGTCGTTTCGCAACTGCGGCAGGTCAGGCAGCGGTCCAGGTGGATCTGCGTGCTGCGCGTCGGCTCGTGTCCCTCGAACACCTGCTTCATCAGGTAGATGCGCCCGCGCGGTCCGTCGAGCTCGTCGCCCAGCACCTGGTAGGTGGGGCACGTCGCGGTGCAGAAGCCGCAATGCACGCATTTGCGCAGGATGGCGTCGGCCTCCCGGCCCTCGGGGGTGTCGCGGAACTCGGCGGAAAGTCGGGTTTGCATGAGCAGGGTCACAACCCCGGGTACAGGCGACCCGGGTTGAAGATGCCGGCCGGATCGAAAGCTCTCTTCAGCTCCCGGTGGATGCGGTCCAGCGGCGATTGCAGCGGCGCGAAGGCGCCTGCCTTCTTGTTAGACGCACGAAACAGCGTGGCGTGTCCACCGGCTCGCACCGCCGCGTCGCGCACCACGCCAGCCGGGGCATCGGTCACCAGCCAGCGTTGCGCGCCACCCCACTCGATCAGCTGCTCCCCCGGAAGTTCAATGGGCGCGGCTGTCTGGGCCACCGACAGGCGCCACAGCGCGCCGCCCGATGCCATCTGGCGCTCGGCCATTCGGAAGTACTCGTCGCCGTGATCGCGCAGCCCATGCCAGAAGGTGCTGGCCGATTTGGGCTCGACCGGCTCGCCCCCCAGCGAGGCATTGGCCGCATTCACCGCAGCCAGGGCGCCGCGCAAGCGCACCACCAGCGTGCCGTCCCACCATGCGCTGGCGTTGAGCGGCAGGGGGCGGGCCGCCCACTCATTCAACCGTCGCAAGGCGCTGGCCTGGTCCAAGGTAAAGCGCAACGTGGCGGTGGCCGGCGCGATCGGCAGCACCTTGAGCGACACCTCGAGGATCACGCCCAGGATGCCCATCGAGCCGGCCAGCAGGCGGGCTACGTCGTAGCCGGCCACGTTCTTCATCACCTGCCCGCCGAAGCTCAGCACCTCGCCGCGCCCGTTGAGCAGCGTGGCCCCGAGCATGTAGTCGCGCACCGAGCCGGCGGCCGCGCGCGCCGGCCCAGCCAGCCCCGAGGCCACCATCCCGCCCACCGTGCTGCCGGGTGCGTAATGCGGCGGCTCGAAGGGCAGGCACTGGCCGTGCTCGGCCAGCAGCGCCTCCAGGTGCGCGAGCGAGGTGCCGCAGCGCGCGGTCACTACCAGTTCCGTGGGCTCATAGCTGGAGATGCCCTCGAGCACGCGGGTGTCGAGCACCTCGCCTTGCGGCGACTCCCCGTAGAAGCGCTTGGTCCCGCCGCCGCGGATCTCCACCGGCGTGCCCGTGGCCTGCGCGGCGAGCACGCGGTCGACGAGGCGTTGCAAGGCGGGGTCGGGCATCTGGAACTCAGGACCTTAGAGCCTCGGGATGTCCGCGTAGGGCAGCAGGCCCCGGCGCACGTGCATCTTCCCGTACTCGGCGCAGCGGGCATGCGTCGGAATGGCCTTGCCGGGATTCAGCAGCTGTTTGCGGTCGAAGGCGCGCTTGAGCGCCATCATCTGTTCGCGCTCGGCCGCCGAGAACTGCACGCACATCGAGGAAAGCTTTTCCACGCCCACTCCATGTTCTCCGGTGACCGTGCCGCCCAGCGCCACGCTGGTTTCCAGGATCTCGGCGCCGAAGCGCTCGCAGCGCTCCAGCTGGTCGGGGTCGTTCGCGTCGTACAGGATGAGCGGATGCAGGTTGCCGTCGCCGGCGTGGAAGACGTTCACGCAGCGCAGGCCGTACCTGCGTTCCATCTGCGCGATGGCCGTCAGGATGTCGGCCAGGCGCCGCCGCGGGATGGTGGAGTCCATGCACATGTAGTCGGGGCTGATGCGTCCGCTGGCCGGGAACGCGTTCTTGCGCCCGCTCCAGAACTTCAGGCGCTGCGCCTCGTTTTCGCTGACCTGGATGCCGGTGGCGCCGCTGGCGCGCAGCACCTGGACCATGCGGCCGATTTCCTCTTCCACCTCCTCGGCCGTGCCGTCGCTCTCGCACAGCAAGATGGCCGCGGCGTCCAGGTCGTAGCCGGCATGCACGAAGTCCTCGACCGCGGCCACCATGGGTTGGTCCATCATCTCCAGCCCGGCCGGGATGATGCCCGCGGCGATCACGCGGGCCACGGCCTCGCCGGCATGGCGGATGTCGCCGAAGCTCGCCATGATGCAGCGCGCTGCCTGCGGCAGCGGGATGAGCTTCACCGTCACTTCGGTGATCACGGCCAGCATGCCTTCGCTGCCCACCACGACAGCCAGCAGATCCAGCCCCGCCGCATCGAGCGCCGCGCTGCCGAACTCCACCGGCTGGCCCTCGATGGTGTAGCCGCGCACGCGCAGCACGTTGTGCACGGTCAGCCCGTACTTCAGGCAATGCACGCCGCCGGAGTTCTCGGCCACGTTGCCGCCGATGGTGCAGGCGATCTGGCTGCTGGGGTCCGGCGCGTAGTACAGGCCGAACGGCGTTGCGGCTTCGCTGATCGCCAGGTTGCGCACGCCGCATTGCACGCGGGCGGTACGCGCCAGGGGATCGACCTCGATGATCCTGTTGAACTTGGCCAGGCTCAGCGTCACGCCCATCGGATGGGGCAGGGCGCCGCCCGACAGCCCCGTGCCCGCGCCGCGCGCGACCACCGGCACACCGAGCCGATGACAGGTGCGCAGGATGGCGGCCACCTGCGCCTCGTCCTCGGGCAGCGCCACCACGAGCGGCTGCTGGCGGTAGGCGGTGAGGCCGTCGCACTCATAGGGCGTGGTGTCCTCCGCTTGCCACAGCAGGGTGTGCGGTGGCAGGTGCGCCTGCAACTCGGCCACGACCTGCGCACGCCGCTGGTCGCGATCGGCCGCTTCGACGTCGATGGCGGACGGGGGTGTCGTGGGGGCGTACACGGCGGCTCCTCGGGGGCGGCTCAGGTGGGCCGGGTCAGAGCGACGAATGTAGCGCTACGAACTACGTTGCGAAGACGGTGAGCACGCCGGTGTAGCCGTACAAATGGTGCCGGGCGATTTCGCCGTTCGCGAAGAAACCCACCAGCGGAACGTCTCCCAGGGCGCGTCGCACGATCGCCAGCTCGGCCGACGGCCCGCCGAAGTGCGGCCCGCCGCGACCGGCGCAGCTCACATACACCGCGCCAGCGACCGTGCGGCCGCCGCCGGGGGCTCCAGCGGCATCCCGGCCCGGGCCGGCGAGTGCGCCCTCAGTGGCCATCGGTTCGGGTTCGAGCTCCTCGCGGATCTCGGTGCAGATGCGCACCAGGTCGCGCCGGGCCGCATCCGCATGGCGGGCGCAGAACGCGAGCTGCGTCCCTACCGGTGCCATGTCGCCGATGGCGATCGCTCGCCGCCCCGGCTCGATGCCGATGAGGTGCCGAACGCGGGTGTCCGTTCCGAACTGGCCATGCCGCCCGAGCACATCGTCCTGAGCATCGGACAGCCCCACCAACGTGGGGCGCAGCCGGGCCAGCGCCCAGGCGGGTTCGGAAGCATCGATCGCCAGGTCGCGCAGCAGGCAGTCGAGGGCGGGCCGGTCGTCCAGCGACAGGATGACGTTTCGCTCCGACGCGGTGACCCTGTGGACCGGCCCCACCGGCTGGCAGCCCTGCGTGACCCTGGAGACCAGGGACACCGAGGAAGAAAAGGCCACGCCGGACAGGCCGCCTTGGAACACCCCGCCCGAGATGTGCAGGCAGCGTCCATGCGACTCCTCACCCTCGCCGCGGGCGGAGGCGAGGCCGCCGAAGAGGTAGCCCGTGCGCACCCGGCCGGAAAGCTCGCCGATGAGTTCGCCGAGGTCCGCGGTGGTGGGGTCGGCATGCACCTGGGCCGTCTCCGCCTCGAAACCGGCCGCACCCGTGCCCAGCGGGCGCACGCCGGAAAACAGCCTGAACCCGTCGCGGGGGAGGTCCGACAGCATCAGCGAGACGGCCGGCTCGTTGAAGTACTCCACGCCGCTGCCCGCGATGCCGACGCCCACTGCGCCTACCCATGCCACACCCGGCCAGCGCCGGGTGGCGTCTGCCAGCAGCGCCTGGGCCACCGGACCGAACCGGTCGGTCAGGTACAGCCAGCCCAGCGTGGGCGCATGCACGCGGCCCGGCTGCCCGCGCTGGGCATCGATCTGCGCGGCGGCCAGCGCCAGCGCCATGCGCGGGTCTGGGTGAGTCGCATGGGCATGGAGGAATTTGCTCATGGCGTGGGCGGCTGCCCGAGGCCGCGTTCGTTCAGCCCGCGCTCTTGGCGGCGCGCTTGCGCGGGGCCGTCTTGCGTGCCGCGCTCGCTGCCGCACCCGGTGCCGAGACTGCCTTCTTCAGCGTGTCGCTGGCTGCATCGACGCCTTGCTTGACCATCGCGGTGGCCAGGCTGCGGGCGGCATCGCTCGCGCCTTCCTTCATGGCGCTCGCGGCCAGCTCGGTGAACTGCTTGGTGAGGGCGCCCCACCACTGCATCGGATCCACCGGGCCTGGGCCCGAAGGCTCCTGAGCCTTGGGCTTGACTGTCTTGCGGGCGGCCTTGGGTTTTTCTGGCTTGGCTTCGACCGCGGGCGCGGCCGGTTCCGCGGACGGGGCACCTGCCGCATCACCCGGCAAACGGATCTTCAGCGATTCGCGCAGGTCGTCCATCTGCACGTTCATGTTCTGCAGAGTGGACAGCGTCATGCGCTGCACCTCCAGCGCCTGGATCGTGGCGCCGAGCATGCGTGCGTTCTGTTCAAGCCAGAACTGCACGGTGCGCAGCTCTTCGATGCGCTTGCCGAGCTCCTCGGGGCTGAGCGTGGGGGCCACCCATTGGCCTATGCTGGGCAGCGCGGCGCCAGCGTTCTTCACCAGCCCCTGCAGGAACTCGAAGCCCGGCACCAGTTTGGTGAAGGAGGGGGCATCCGTCATGTGGTCTCCATCGCGACTTTTGTGAAGGATTGTGCATGCGTTGCGCCGCGGGCGTGCGTAAACGCACACAGCACTTGCCCCGATGTGCGGGGGCGCGCTCAGGCGGGCGCGACGTCCTGGTCGATCGCGCCGAAGACGCTCATGCCGTCGATGCCTTTCATCTCGATGCGAATGGTGTCGCCGTGCTTCATGTAGGCGGTCTTCGGTGAACCCGACTCGATGGCTTCGATGGCGCGCTTTTCCAGGATGCAGGAATAGCCCTGCGACCACTCCTTGTTGCTGACGGTGCCGGAGCCCACGATGCTGCCGGCGCGCAGGTTGCGAGTGCGGGCCGCATGCGCGATGAGCTGCCCGAAATGAAAGGCCATCTCCGGACCAGCGTCGCACAAACCCACACGCTTGCCGTTCCACACACTCTCCAGCTTCAGGTGCACCCGCCCGCCCTGCCAGGCGCTGCCCAGCTCGTCGGGCGTCACGGCGACCGGGCTGAATGACGTGGCCGGCTTGCTCTGGAGGAAGCCGAAGCCCTTGGCCACCTCCGCGGGAATCAGCTCGCGCAGGCTCACGTCGTTGGCGAGCATCAGCAGGCGGATGCCTTCGAGAGCGCGGTCGGCCGAGCATCCCATGGGGATGTCTCCGGTGATGACCGCGATTTCGGCCTCGAAGTCGATGCCCCAGGCCTCGTTCGGGCACACGATGGGGTCGCGGCAGCCGAGGAAGTCATCGCTGGCGCCCTGGTACATGAGCGGATCGCTGTAGATGCTTTCCGGCACCTCGGCGCCGTAGGCCTTGCGGACCAGCTCCACATGGTTGAGATAGGAGGAGCCGTCAACCCACTGGAAGGCGCGCGGCAGAGGTGCGGCGCATTGCCGGGGATCGAAGGCGAAGGCGTGGCGCGCCTTGCCCTGGTTGAGCGTGTGGTACAGGTCCTCCAGTTGCGGCGACATGAAGTTCCAGTCGTCCAGCACCTGCTGCATGCGCGTGGCGATGCCGGTCGCATAATGCGCCGTGCTCAGGTCGCGCGATACGACGACGAGCTGGCCGTCGCGCGATTCGTCCTTGTAGCTCGCGAGTTTCATCGTTCCGTCGGGCAGGGCGCCGCGGGCGCCCGGTTAGGTCAGAGCCTTCCATTGTCGATGCTCACTGAAGAGTTCCCGCCGTCGGCGCCTCCCCGCCGGGGCCCGGGCGGCCGGGCGCTCCTGGGTGCTGCCGGCGCCGCCGGCGCCCTGCATCTGTTGGCCCTCGCCGCGGGCGGCGGGCTCGCAGTGGAGCCGGCCCTGGCTCCGGCGGCGCGGGCACGCCCGGTGCTGATCGCTGCTGCACCTGCGCCGCCGCCCGCCTCGCCCCTGGCCGCCGTGGCCGAAACTGCGCCGCCCGTCCGACGTGACCACAAACCGTTACCGCGGCTGCCGGCTTCCGTCGCTTTGGGTCCCGAGGGGCTGGCGCCGGTTTCGGTAGAAGCGCCGGCAGCGCCACCCGCCTCCCTGTCCGATATGTCGGACAAGGAGGTTTCAGTGGCCGACAGCGCCGTTCACCCTGCCGCCGCGACCACGGACGACCCGGATGCCGAGGCCGTGCCGGTGTACGCCACCGTCCTGCCGCCCGACACGCGGCTGCATTACGAGATGCGGCGGGGCATGCTGTCCGGCGGCGGGGATCTGCTCTGGCAGCGCAACGGTATGGCCTACGAGCTGCAGCTGCAGGCCGATGTCGCAGGCATCCAGGTGCTCACCGAGACGAGCACTGGCCGCATCGACGCCCACGGCCTCGCACCCTTGCGCTACACCGACTCGCGGGCGCGCCGCGGTACGCAGGCGGCGAACTTCCAGCGCGAGCAGGGCCGCATCACGTACTCCGGCCCACAGGTGACGCATCCGTTGCTCCCCGGCACGCAGGACCGGCTGAGCTGGATGGTGCAGATTGCAGGCGTGCTCAACGCCGATCCGCGCCATGCCGCGCCTGGTGGCCGGCTGGTGTTCTTCGTGTCGGGCGCGCGCGGCGACACCGACGTCTGGGTGTTCCGCCATGTCGGCGTCGAGGCGGTGCCCGGGCCTCATGGCGCCATCGCTGCGATCAGGTTTACCCGTGAGCCTCGCAAGGCCTATGACCGCCAGGTCGACGTCTGGCTGGCCCCGGCTCACCACCACCTGCCTGTTCGTGCGCGCTTCACCACAGCTTCGGGAGGCGAGGTGTTCGAGCTGGTGCTTCGCGACATCGCCCCGAACTGAACGGCGGCTCTGCTGCCCTGGGGCGTGTTCCATGCGTTGCGATGGCCAGCGCGTGTGCGCGCTTTGCGCGCCTGCCGAGCATGCGAGCGCCTTCCATTGGCTTGAAATTTGCGTTAAGGGACTCAGCTACACCGCCAAGGAGTCCCTGATGCACATGCTCTACAACTCGGACAGCTTCGCGGTGGTCATGTTCGACGTGTCCGACGTCTCGGCCGGTGGAAGCGCTGGCGGCGTCCATCGTGGTGGTTACGAAATCGTCGACAAGTTCGCTCGCAAGGAGATTTTCATCGAAGGTGCCCTGGCGCAAAGCTTCAAGGAAGGCGTGGAGGCGCTCATCGAAAGCCAACCCTCGGAGGAGGAGATCGACGAGTACCTGGGCCGCTTCAGCTCGCTGATGCAGCACCCCGTGATCCTGCACTGACCGCCACGCGCCGCACCGCCTCCGCAATTTCTCACAGCGGTTCCTGACCCGAGCAAGCCCTCAGTCGCAGGGGCTTGCCGCTTGGTGCATGCTGCGCCAAGATGTTTTTCGAGGACTCCCCTGCGGAGGTGCCCATGGTCAAGAACGTGAACGACACGCGCGTGGTGTTGTCGCCCGGCCTGAAGGATGCGCCGGTGCTCGACCGCATGTGTTCGCAGTTCGTTCTCACGCTGACCATGCGCCACGTGGGGCGCTTCAACCTGCGGCGCGACTGGAATAGCCTCCTGGCGCTCACCGGCCGGCACCTCGTGTGGCCGATGTCGGTGCTGGCCCGCCTGCGAGCCTTCCTCAATGTGCGCTGCAAGGGCAACGAGCAGTGGCGCGGCCACGACGCGCTCAGCCACGACGCCTTCATGGAGCGGCACGGCGGCTGGCGCGGGCCGTACGAAGAGGCCACGCTCTTCTTCTACGTCGACGAGTACATCAAGGATGCCCCCAAGGACCTGCTCGCCGTCCTAGGCGCGACCGCGGATTGGCTCGACAGCAGCCTGAAGAAGGAGTCCACGCTCGTCGAGAAGAACATCGACGCACTGGGTAACCTCTTGCAGCTCAATCCGGCCGAGCGGGCGCTGCTGCTGTACGGCACGCTGGCGCGCTACCAGCGCGATTTGCGCGGCCTGCTCGTGGAGTTCAAGGTCTCCAACGCCCAGGAGGCTTACGCGGCCATCGCGGCGGTGGCGGGCGTGAACGAGGCCGAGGTGGCCGAGGCGCTGCGCGCGGGTTCGCGGCTCGAGCGCATCGGCATGGTCGAGAACCTGATCTCCGAGCACAACATCACCGACCTTGCCGACCTGATGAAGGTGAGCGAGCAGCTGCCGCCCGTGCTGATGCGCCACTACGAGGGGCCGTCCGACCTCATGGCGGTGTTTACCCGCCCGGCCACGCGCAGCGAGCTCGTCCCCGCCGATTTCGACTACGTGCGCGACGACCAGCGCGTGCTGACTGCCTTGCTCAAGAACGCCGTGGCGAACAAGGAACCGGGCGTCAACGTGCTGCTGTACGGGCCGCCGGGCACCGGCAAGACCGAGCTGGCCAAGGTGGCTGCCCAGGCGGCCGGGCTGGAGCTCTACGAGGTCGAGTACGCCGATCGCGACGGCAATTCGCTGTCGGGCCGTGACCGCTATCGTTCCCTGCAGATCAGCCAGGTCTTCCTCAAGGGCAGCCCGCGCGTCGCCCTGCTGTTCGACGAGGTCGAGGACGTCTTTCCGCCCATCTCCACCGATGCAGCGCAGTTCATGGCACGCCTGGACACCAGCGACAACGCGCCCACGGGCAGCGTCAGCGGCAAGGCCTGGGTCAACCAGATCCTCGAGACCAACCCGGTGCCGGTGATCTGGGTCACCAACCGCATCGAGCAGATCGATCCGGCGTTCCGCCGGCGCTTCCAGTACCACCTCGAACTGAAGAGCCCCCCACCCGGTGCGCGCGAGCTGCTCGTCGCCCGGGCGCTGGCTGGCGTGCCGGTGTCCGAGGGTTTTGCGGCCAAGCTGGCGTCCCGCAAGGCGCTCACGCCCGCGCAGGTGCGTACGGCGGTGAAGTTCGCGCGGCTGGCGGGCGATGCCGGGGAGGTGGAGGCGCTCATCGAGCGGCAGATCGGCAACGCCGACAAGGCGCTGGGCACCAGCGCGGCGGGCCGCAAGCCGCGGCCGGTGGTCACGTCGTACGACCTGGACCTGGTCAACGCGGAGTCGCGTTTCCCGGTGCCGCGCATCATTGAGGCGCTTCGGCGCCGCGGCACGGGAACCCTGTGCTTTCACGGCGCACCGGGCACCGGCAAGACCGCGCTGGCCGAGCACGTCGCCCACGAGATGCAGCGGCCCCTGTTCGTGCGCCAGGCCTCCGACATCGTGAGCAAGTTCGTCGGCGAGACCGAGCAGAACATGGCCGCCATGTTCGCCGAGGCCGAGGCGGAGCACGCGGTGCTGCTCCTGGACGAGGCCGACAGCTTCCTGCGCAGCCGCCGCATGGCGGAGCGCAATTACGAGGTGAGCGAGGTCAACGAGATGCTGCAGGGCATGGAGCGCTTTGCCGGCGTCTTCATTTGCACCACCAACCTGTTCGAAGAGCTCGACGAGGCGGCGCTGCGCCGGTTCACCTTCAAGATCCGCTTCAGGGCGCTTACCGCCGAGCAGCGCATGCGCATGTTCGTGATGGAAGCCTTGGGCGGCGATCCCGAGGCCCTCACCGACGAGCAGCGTCAGCGCCTGGTCGCGCTGGATCAGCTGGCCCCGGGCGACTTCGCGGCTGTCAAGCGGCAGGTCGACATCCTGGGTGTCGCTTTCGATCCGGACGAGTTCCTCTCGCAGCTGGAGACGGAGCACCGGGTGAAGCCCGAGGTACGGCAGCGCCGGGGTATCGGCTTCAGGCCCTGATCGAAGGCGCTGGCGTCCAGGCGCCGAAGCCCCCCTCAAGTCGGCGGGTCGCCGGCCGAAGAAGACCAAAACGTTACATCTGCACGATGCCCGTGGCGCCTGCCAGCGCAGACTGGCGCCAGCCCACGTTTGCGCTCCTGCTCCCTACATGACCCCCGACACCACTTCCCTCACGCTGTCCGGTGTGGTCGTTCTCGGCTGGCGGCTGGCCTTCGCGCTGGCCCTGCTGTGGATCGCGGCCCTGGGCGCCATCGTGACCTCGCAGCGCGTCGACGGGAGCGATGCGCGGCTGCGCCGCAGCTGGCTGGTGATCGGCAGCGTCATGACCGGCGTGTGCATCTGGGCGGCCGGCGTGTCCGCCATCGCCGCAATGGGCGCGCAGGTGCAGTTGCCGCCGCTCGGTGCCGCCGCTGCCTGGCTGCTCACGCTGGCGGCCAGCGCAGCCACTCTCGCGGCGGCCAGCCGGCCCGTTCCCTTGCATCGTTGGTTCGGGGGCGCCGCGGGAGCGCTGCTGCTGTTCGCGGCCTGGGCCACCTGGGTGCACGCGATGGACTGGAAGGCGCCCGCGTGGCTTCCCGGGGTCATGCTCCCCGCCGTCGCGCTTGCCCAGGCGGTGACCATCGTGATGCTGCGACGATGGCGCGGCCGCGATGCGCCGCTGCGCCGCATTGCGGGCGAAGCGCTTTTCTTGGCCGTTGCACATGCCGTGCCCCCGGCGCTGCTCGCATTTGCGGCGCCGCTGCCGCTGCCACTGCACCAGCAGCCCGGCCTGGACATGCTGTGCGCCGTGCTCGCCGCCGCCATGGCCGCCCTGGCCATGCAAGTCGGGTACATGGAACGCCATCTGGTCGGGCAGCGCCGGCGGCTGGGCGACCAGCTCAAGCAGGCTCACCTGCAGCGCTCCCCGCTGGCCGATCCGCTCACCGGCCTGCTGAGCCGAGTGGGAATCGAAACGGCGCTGCGCAAGGCGGGGATGGAGGCGGAGGCGCAAGGGCAACGCGTGGCCTTGCTTGCCGTGGGGCTGGACGGCTTTCGCAGCGTCAACGATTCCTATGGGCACGCATTGGGCGACAGCGTGCTGCGCGAGGTGGCCCGCCGCCTGGCCACCGAAGCCCGGCAATTCGTTTCGCTGCCGAAGATCGATGGTCACCATGTGGCGCGCCTGGGGGGCGACGAGTTCGCGCTCATGCTTCAGGGCCAGATCGACCGCCAGGCGATCGGCCGTGCCGCGAGCGCCGTCCTGGAGCGGCTGAACGGCCCGATGGTGTGCGAGGACCAGGAGGTCACACTGGCGGCATCCATCGGCATCGCCTGCTTCCCGGAGGACGGGGGGGCATCGAAGCTGCTGTCGCGCGCGCAGGCCGCCATGCACGCGGCCAAGGAGGCGGGCGGCTGCACCTACATGCTGTTCGAGCCGCGCATGGAAGACAGCCTGCGCGACCGGCACGAGCTCCTGCGCGACCTGCGCCTGGCCATCGAGAACCATCAGCTGGAGCTGTTCTACCAGCCCAAGATCGATGCGAAGAGCGGCAAGGTGACTGCCGCCGAGGCGCTGCTGCGCTGGCACCACCCGGTGCGCGGGACGCTGAGCCCCGACGTCTTCGTCCCGCTTGCCGAGCGCCACGGCCTGATCGGCGCGCTGGGCAACTGGGTCATCGAGGATGCCTGCCGTACCGCCAAGGTCTGGCGCGAGCGCGGGCTGAAAATGCGCGTGGCGATCAACCTGTCGGTGTTCCAGATGCGCCAGAACGACATCGTCGAGCGCATCCAGGCCGCGCTCAGGCGCTACGGTGTCAACCCCCAGCGGCTTACCTGCGAGATCACCGAGTCGGTGGCCATGGAGGACACGCAGGTCACGGCGCGCACCTTCGAGCGGCTGGGCCGGGCCGGCATCCACCTCTCGATCGACGATTTCGGCACGGGCTACTCCAGCCTCAGCTACCTGCGCCGCCTGCCGGCTACCGAGCTGAAGATCGATCGCAGTTTCGTGATGGACCTGGAGACCAGCGAGGATGCCCGTGCCATCGTGGATGCGGTGCTCAAGCTGGCGCACGCGATCGGGCTGAAGGTCGTCGCCGAAGGCGTCGAAACCCTGCGCCAACGCGACATCCTGCTGCAACTGGGCTGCGACGAGTTCCAGGGCTACCTGTTTGCGCGGCCCATGTCGGCGCGTGCGCTGCTCCTGTGGGCGGTGGACGACAAGTCGGCGAAGTCGGCGTTCAGGCCCTCGCTGTTCGCCGAGTCGGACATGTCCACGCAGGCGCCGGGCACCGCGCCCCCCAGCGGCAACGTGCAGCCGCTGCCCCTGCGCCGCCACAGGCACTGAGGGGGTGTTGGCCCCGCGGGGCCGCTTCCTAGAATGGCGACATGAACGCTCCCGCCTACACCCGCGCCCAGGCGCTGCCCGACATCCTGGCCCGACGCATCGCCGTGCTCGACGGCGCCATGGGGACCATGATCCAGCGCTACAAGCTCGGCGAGGCCGACTACCGCGGCGAGCGCTTCCGCGATCATCCCAAGGACCTCAAGGGCAACAACGAGTTGCTGCAGTTCACGCGGCCCGACGTCATCAGCGAGATCCACGAGCAGTACCTCGCGGCGGGCGCCGACCTCATCGAGACCAATACCTTCGGGGCCACGTCGGTCGCCCAGGAGGACTACGGCCTGGCACCGCTGGCGCGCGAGATGAACGTGGCCGGTGCGCGGCTGGCGCGGCAGGCGTGCGATAGGTACTCCACCCCCGACAAGCCGCGGTTCGTGGCCGGCGCGCTCGGCCCCACGCCGCGCACGGCCAGCATCAGCCCGGACGTCAACGACCCGGGGGCGCGCAACGTCACCTTCGATGAGCTGCGCGACGCCTACCGGGAGCAGGGCGCCGGTTTGCTGGAAGGCGGCTGCGACGTGTTCCTCGTGGAAACGGTGTTCGACACGCTCAACTGCAAGGCCGCCATCTTCGCGCTGGACGAGCTCATGGAAGAGACCGGCGAGCGGTTGCCCGTCATCATTTCCGGCACGGTGACCGATGCCTCGGGCCGCATCCTGTCGGGCCAGACCGTCAGTGCCTTCTGGCACAGCGTGCGCCACGCACGGCCGCTGGCGATCGGGCTCAACTGTGCCCTCGGCGCGGCGCTCATGAGGCCGTACATCGAGGAGCTGGCCAAGGTGGCGGGCGACACCTTCATCAGCTGCTACCCCAACGCGGGCCTGCCCAACCCGATGAGCGAGACCGGATTCGACGAGACGCCCGAGATCACCGGCGCCCTGGTCGAGGAGTTCGCGAAGTCGGGCTTCCTCAATATCGCGGGCGGCTGCTGCGGCACGACGCCGGCGCATATCGCGCAGATCGCCGAACGCGTGAGCCGCTACCGGCCGCGCTGCGTGCACGGCGGGGCGTTTACGTCGCTGATTGCGGCCTGACGCTCGGTTTGCTACATCAGCTGCAGCAGCCTCGACAGGTGTAGCCGAAGCTTCACTTCGTGCGGCGCCACGCCGGCCGTCACCTCGTGGGGTTTCTGGCGTGTGTCGCGCAGCACCGGCTCGCCCAGCGGCGTGCCGCTGCGGCTCATCACGCTCGCCACCAGCGGGTCATTTGCACGGCGGCCGCGGCGCCGCACCACCGCCACCACCTGGCTGGCCAGTCGCACGAGGCTGGCCGGCGGGTAGATGCCCACGGCCTTGATGATGGCGCTGCCCGCTTCATCGGCCTGCCGGTTCTCGTCGAGGTAAGCCGCCTTGGCCGCCGCAGTGGCCGCCATCGCGTCGCGCATGCGGCGCGGCGCGAGACGGGCGGCGAACATGTCCGCGCGCTGGATCAGCCGTGCCAGTTGCTGCGACGCCTGCAGGCCGGCCAGGGGTCCGGGCACCGAGGCGTGGTGGTGCTCCACGGCCTGCAGCCACAGCTCGTCCGTCACGCCCAGCGTGCGCATCAGTTCCGCGCCGCACAGCGGGTGTCCGTCGATTGCCTCGCGCTGGCGCGGCGTGAGGGGCGACTCCTGCCGCGCGAGCTGGTCCTGCAAGGCGGTCATGGCGACATTCATGGTCAAGGCGGCGCGGCGCAGCGCGGGCCGCCAGTTTGCCGGCCAGGACAGGTGGCGCGCGGCCAGGTCACACACCGTCATCACGAGCACCGCATGCGTGGCGCTGTAGCCGTGCAGCTCGTGTGCCGTGGCATGGATGAGCGCGAGCAGCGACACGTCGGCATCTGCGGCCAACAGGTCCATGGCCTCGCGTTCCAGCCGCTCCACACGGCTTTCGAACTCGCCTGGCGGTGGATCGCGCAGCAGCGCGCTGCTGCGCAGCACCACGCTGCTCCACGCGTTCGCCGGGTCGGCAGTCCGCTGCGGGCGCCCGGGTGCCGCGCAGTCCGGCGCATCGGGCAGCGCCTTCGCGATCTGCCCAAGCAGGGCGTTGCGGCGGACCATCGTGTCCACCTTGCCGGCAAGCGCCTTGCGGAACTGTTCCGTGTCGGCGACGGTCATGTAGACCCCGCGCGCCAGCAACTGCTCTCGCTGCCTTTCGTCGGCCAGCAGGGCGCCGCGAGGCAGCAGCAGGTGGCCCGAGGCATCGCGCAGCGACACCGGGATCGGCCGGCCGACCTGCAGGACGTTGGGGTCTAGCGGGATCATGGTCATGGTGATGAGCGTCGGGGCCGCCATACCGGCCGGCGGGGCCCCGCGTACGCTCATTTCGGCGGCATGGGCTCGAACTTGATGCCCCTACAATCGACGACGCCCAAGGAGCGCTGCGACGGTCCCGCCCAGAGGGGCCGCCAGGCTTGGGTCCAGCATTCCAACGGCGCTCACCGACCCTGCGGGCCGCGGTGAGTTGCGCGGCCCTACAGACGTCCTGACGACGACCCGCCGCCCGCCATGCAGACTGCCGCCGCTTCCCCTTCCGTCCCCCCCATGAGGCTGTCGGGCCTGGAGCCCGTGACCATCGGCAAGGGCACGCTCTTCGTCAACATCGGCGAGCGCACGAACGTCACCGGTTCAAAGGCCTTCGCCAAGCTCATCCTCAACGGCCAGTTCGAGCAGGCCCTGGCGGTGGCGCGCCAGCAGGTGGAAAACGGCGCCCAGGTCATCGACATCAACATGGACGAGGCCATGCTCGACAGCAAGGCCGCAATGGTCCGCTTCCTCAACCTGCTGGCTTCCGAGCCTGAGATCGCGCGCGTGCCGATCATGATCGACAGCTCCAAATGGGAGGTGATCGAGGCGGGCCTGAAGTGCATCCAGGGCAAGGGCATCGTCAACTCGATTTCCCTCAAGGAAGGCATCGAGACTTTCAAGCACCAGGCCACCCTGCTGCGGCGCTACGGTGCGGCGGCGGTGGTGATGGCCTTCGATGAAAAAGGCCAGGCAGACACGTTTGCGCGCAAGACCGAGATCTGCGAGCGCGCCTACCGCATCCTGGTCGACGAGGTGGGCTTCCCACCCGAGGACATCATCTTCGACCCGAACATCTTCGCGATCGCCACCGGCATCGAGGAGCACGACAACTACGCGGTCGACTTCATCGAGGCCACGCGCTGGATCAAGCAGCACCTGCCGGGCGCCAAGGTCTCCGGCGGCGTGTCCAACGTGAGCTTCAGCTTCCGCGGCAACGAGCCCGTGCGCGAGGCCATCCACACGGTGTTCCTCTACCACGCCATCCAGGCAGGCATGGACATGGGCATCGTCAACGCCGGCATGATTGGCGTGTACGACGAGCTCGATCCCGAGTTGCGCGAGCGCGTGGAAGACGTGGTCCTCAATCGCCGCAAGGACGCCGGCGAGCGCTTGGTGGAGGTGGCCGAGCAGGCCAAGGGCGCGGCCCGTGACGACACGGCCAAGTTCGCGTGGCGCGCCAAGCCCGTGGCCGAGCGGCTGTCGCACGCGCTGGTGCACGGCATTACCGACTTCATCGTCGAAGACACCGAAGAGGTCTGGCAGGAGATCAAGGCGTCAGGCGGCCGGCCGCTGCACGTGATCGAGGGGCCGTTGATGGCCGGGATGAACATCGTGGGCGACCTCTTCGGCGCCGGCAAGATGTTCCTGCCGCAGGTGGTGAAGTCCGCGCGCGTGATGA
>CBINBY010000005.1:0-81394 GCA_966248995.1 uncultured Burkholderiales bacterium
GCCAAGGCCATGAAGGGCGACCGCGAGAAGTGCATCGAGGCGGGCGCCTGGGACTACCTCTCCAAGCCCGTCGACACCGCCCACCTGCTGGTGGTGCTGCGCAGCTGGCTGTGCCGATGAGTCCACGCATGGAGCCTGCGACCGGGGTCTCGGCACCGGAGGCGGACGACAAGTCCAGCATCCTGATCGTCGACGACCTGCCCGAGAAGCTGCTCGTCTTCGGCACCGTGCTGGAGGATTTGGGCCAGCACCTCGTGTTCGTCAACTCCGGCAGCGAGGCGCTGCGCGAGGTGTTGCACCGGGAGTTCGCGGTGATCCTGCTGGACGTGAACATGCCGGACATCGACGGCTTCGAGACGGCCGCGCTGATCCGCCGCTACAAGCGCTCGGCCCACACGCCCATCATCTTCATCACCGCCTACGCCGACGAGATGCAGACCGCTCGCGGCTATTCGCTGGGCGCGGTGGACTACATCCTGTCGCCGGTGGTGCCGGAGATGCTGCGTAGCAAGGTGAAGGTGTTCGTCGACCTGCACCAGATGCAACGCCGCGTGCGTCGGCAGGCGGAAGAGAGGGTCGCGCTGGCCGCGTCCGAATCGGCGCGGCGCCTGGCCGAGGAGAATGATCGCCGCTCGGCCTTTCTCGCCCATGCGAGCCGCATGCTCAGCGGGTCGCTCGATGTCGCGGTAGGTGCACGCGAACTGCTGGCACTGGTCGTGCCGCGCATCGCCACGCTGGCGGTGCTGCAGCTGATGGACGAGAGCCGCCCCGCGCAGCACGCGCTGGTGGCTGCCGAGTGCGGCCAGGAGCCACCGGCCGTGGTGGAGGTGGACGTGCCCACCATGCCGGCACCGCTGCGTGACGCGCTGGCGGAAGCCGCGCAGCGCCACGAACGCGGCACCGTCGCCGCCGATTCGTTGCGCAGGCTGCACGGCGAGGCGCTGGGCTTGCAGGGGCCGCTCTCGCTCAGGTCCGCTGCGGTGGTGCCGCTGATGATCGGCGAGCGCGTCCTCGGCGTCCTGCTCGTGGGTTCGGATCAGGCGGATCCCGATACCGGCGCCCATGATTGGGCCGCGTTGGAGGAACTGGCCAGCCGGGCGGCGATCGCCTTCGAGAACGCGCATCTCTACCGAAGCCTGCAGGCCGAGATCGTGGAGCGCCGCGCCGCCGAGGCCGAGCTGCAGGAGGCCAGCCAGCGCAAGGACGAGTTCCTCGCCATGCTCTCGCACGAGCTGCGCAACCCCTTGGCGCCGATCCGCAATGCGCTCGAGGTCATACGCCGCATCGCGCCGCCCGACCCCAAGTTCAGCTGGGCCAGCGACGTGATGGACCGGCAGGTGCATCACCTCACGCGCCTCGTCGAGGAACTGCTCGATGTGGCGCGCATCAGCCAGGGCAAGATCCAGCTCAACAAGGAGCCTGTGGACCTGGCCGCGGTCATCGCGCAGAGCGTGGAGACAGCTCAGCCTTTCATCGATGCACGCGGCCACACGCTGATCGTGAAAGTGCCCGACACGCCGGTCTGGCTGCACGGCGACTTCGCGCGGCTGGCGCAGGTGGTGTCCAACCTGCTGCACAACGCGGCCAAGTACAGCGAGGACGGTGGACGCATCCTCCTGGAGCTGTCGGTGCAGGACGGCGAGGCGTTGATCGCCGTGCGCGACAACGGCATCGGCATCGACGCGGCGCTGCTGCCGCGCATCTTCGACCTGTTCGCGCAGGGCACCCGCTCGCTGGACCGGATGCAAGGCGGGCTGGGGGTGGGCCTCACGCTCGCGCGCCGCCTGGTCGAACTGCACGGCGGACGGGTGGAAGCCTCCAGCGAGGGCGCGCGCAAGGGCGCGGAGTTCCGCGTGACGATTCCCTGCGTGAGCGTGGTGCCGCGCAGCGAGAGCAGTGTGTCGCACTGGCCCGCAACGGCGGCCGTGGTCGGCCGTCGCATCCTCATCGTCGACGACAACCAGGACGCCGCGGAGAGCATCGCGCAGTACCTGCAGCTCGAAGGCCACGAGGTGAAGACGGTGTCCGACGGGATGCAGGCCCTGGCCTGCGCGCCGGTGTTCGCGCCGCAGATCGTGGTGCTCGACATCGGCCTGCCGATGATGGACGGCTACGAGGTTGCCCGGCACCTGCGCCGGTTGAAAGCGACCGAGCATGCGTTGCTGGTCGCGATGACCGGCTATGGACAGAAGGAAGACCAGCAGCGCGCGGCCGAAGCCGGGTTCGACCGGCACTTCGTGAAGCCCACCGATCCGCGCATGCTGGTGCAATTCATCGCTGACTGGTCCGAGGTGCAGTTGCCGGCCGGGACGCCGCGCGTGCTCGCCGACCAGAGCTGATGCCCTGAGATCAGGGCGGCACGGCACGCGCGTCCATCACCGTCGCCCGGTTGCCCGGCCAGGTGGCGAGTACCACAGCGGCCAGCGCCAGACCGTAAGCCGCGGCCTGCACCAAGGTGAACGGCTCGCCCAGCACCAGCACGCCCACCGCGCCGGCACTCACCGGCAGCATGACGGTGAACACGCCCGCGGATGACGCCGGCACGCTCTTAAGGCCCGTCATCCACAGCCACACCGACACCATGCTCGCGGCCAGCGAATAGAAGAGCAGCAGTGCCCAGGACACCGGCTTCACCGCGCCGAAATCGTGGCCCATGGCCTGCCACAGGCCCACGGGGGTGACCAGCACGAGCCCCCACAGGTTGACCAGCGCACTGATCCGCTTGGGCGACACCCGGCCTGCAAGGCGCTTGCCGATCACCACGTAGCTCGCTTCGCAGACGACGGCCACCATCAGCAGCAGAGGGCCGAGCGGGGATGTGGGCGCGCCATAACCCGCGTGCTGCACGAACGACACGAGCGCGATGCCCAGCACCGCACAGGCGATCGCCAGCACGAGCCACCGCGTGATGCGTTCGCCCAGGAAGATCCAGGAGAGCAGGGCCACCGCCGCCGGGATCGCCGCCATGATCACGCCCGCTGCCAGCGCGGAACTCAGGGCCACGCCGAACAGCATGCAGATGGAGAACAGAAAGTTCCCCAGGAAGGATTCGAGGAACAGCAGCCGGCGGTCACGAGCCTCCAGCGGTGCGTCGTGAGGGCCGCGCCGGGCCCAGGGAACCATGGCCACGGCCGCGATGCCGAAGCGCAGCCAGGCGAGCAGGAACACGGGGAACATCGTGACCAGCAGCTTGGACAGGCCCACATAGCTCCCCACCAGTGCCATGGAGGCGGCGAGGCACAGGTAGGCCGGCGAGATCCGGCGAGGCGCGGCGATGCCGTCGTTCAATCGCGATCGCCCTGGGACCGGGGCATCGGCAGGAACCACGCAAAGGCGCGCCACATCAGCGCAGCCTGCGCCATGACCTGCCGTTGCGCCTGATCCGCCAGCCGCTCGTATGCATCGCCCTCGAGTTCACCCTCGAACGACTCCTGCGTGAGACGGCCGTTTTCCAGGCGGGTCTGGCGCGATTTCACGACCGTCTTGCCGCCCGCGGCCGTCACCTCGGTAAAGGAATAGCGAAAGCTGAAGAATGGGGCGCTGGCCCGCATGGGTTCGGCCACCTGCAAAGGCCGCGGGCCGACCTGGGCAGGTGTTTGGGGGCGCCTGGTGGCGGGAAGTTTGCTCATCGCTCGGGTACCTCCGAAACGGGAAGATTAGCCACACGGGCAAGCCCATGCAGCCTCTGTTCTAACCCCGGCTGGTCAACGGTGTCTTCGGCGATCCCGCGCTGTACGTGGAGCTGCGCGACGAGCCGCGTGCGCTCATGTTCGACCTGGGCGACGTGTCGGCGCTGCTGCCTCGCCGGCTGCTGCGCCTGTCGGATGTGTTCGTGTCGCATGCCCACATGGACCATTTCGCCGGATTCGACCATCTTCTGCGCGTCGTGCTGGGGCGCAAGGCACAGCTGGTGCTGCACGGCGGACCGGGCTTCGTCGACCAGGTAGGACACAAGCTGTCCGCCTACACCTGGAACGTGGTGCACCGCTACCACACCGAACTTCGGATCGAGGTGCGCGAGCTGGGACTGGACCGCCGGGTGCGCGTCGCTCGCTACTCCAGCCTGCACGAGTTCACCCGCGAGGACGCGGGCGGGATGTCCATCGAAGGCGATGTGCTGCTGGACGAGGCGACCTTCCGCGTGCGGGCACGCTTCCTGGACCACGGCATACCTTGCCTGGCTTATGCGCTGGAGGAGAAGGCCCGCATCAAGGTGATGCCTGAGCGGCTCGCCGCGCTGGGTGTGACCACGGGAGCTTGGCTGCGCGAGCTCAAGCAGGCGGTGCTCGGTGGCGCGCCGCCCGCCACGCCGATCCGGCTGCAGTGGCGCGACAAGGGCGGCGAGCACGAGATGACCCGCACCGTGGGCGAGTTGCGCGGTCTGGTGCTCGACACCGCGCCCGGGCAACGCATCGGCTACGCGACCGACCTGCGATACACCGAAGAGAACGTGGAGACGCTGGCGGCGCTGATGGCCCAGGCCGACCCGCTCTACATCGAGAGCGTGTTCCTGCATGCTGACGAGGCCCACGGCCGGCGCAAGAACCACCTCACGGCACGCCAGGCCGGACACATCGCCCGACGCGCGGGAGCGCATACGCTCGTCCTGTTCCACCACTCGCCGCGCTACCAGGGACGCGAAGCCGAACTGGCCGAGGAGGCGAGGACCGCGTGGCGCGAACGGGCGCGCGAGGGGTCCAGCCTGGATGAAGCTCAGGAGTGACGTGCGCGCTCGATAGACTCGGCCGCATGAATCACTCGGCACCGCTCATCGCCACCATCGCAGCTGCGTTCGGGCTGGCACTCGGACTCGGCTTCATCGCCGAGCGCATCAAGCTGCCCGCGCTCGTCGGCTACCTGCTCGCCGGCATCATGATCGGCCCCGCGACGCCCGGCTTCGTGGCCGACGTGCGCATCGCCGGCGAACTGGCCGAGATCGGCGTCATGCTGCTGATGTTCGGCGTGGGCCTGCACTTCTCGCTTTCCGACCTGATGGCGGTGCGCAGGATCGCCGTGCCGGGCGCAGTGCTCCAGATCGCGGCCGCCACCGCCATGGGGGCTGCCGCTGCGCTGGCATGGGGCTGGTCGCTGGCGGGTGCTCTCGTCTTCGGGCTGGCGCTGTCGGTGGCGAGCACGGTGGTGCTGCTGAAGGCGCTCGAGGCCCGCAGCGCACTGCAGACGGTCAACGGCCGCATCGCGGTGGGCTGGCTGGTGGTGGAGGACCTTGCGATGGTGCTGGTCCTTGTGTTGTTGCCCCCGCTGGCCGGACTTGCCAAAGGGGAGGGGCAGGCCGCGGCCTCGGGCGGGCTCTGGATCGCCCTGGGCAAGACCGTGCTGGCGGTGGGTGGCTTCATCGCCCTGATGCTGGTGGCCGGACGTCGCGTGTTTCCCTGGGTGCTGTGGCAAGTGACGCGCACCGGCTCGCGCGAGCTGTTCACGCTGTGCGTCGTTGCCGCCGCGGTGAGCATCGCCTATGCGTCCGCGCAGCTCTTTGGCGTGTCGTTCGCACTCGGAGCGTTCTTCGCCGGGATGGTGCTGCGGGAATCTCAGTTCAGCCAGCGGGCCGCCGAGGAGACGCTGCCGCTGCGGGACGCCTTCGCGGTGCTGTTCTTCGTTTCCGTCGGCATGCTGTTCGATCCTCGGGTGCTGCTGGAGCATCCGCTGCAGGTGCTGGTGGTCGTGGCGATCATCGTGCTGGGCAAGTCCATCGCCGCGGCCGGGTTGGTGCTGCTCATGGGCTATCCGCTCAACACGGCGCTGACCGTCTCCGCCAGCCTCGCGCAGATCGGCGAGTTCTCCTTCATCCTCGCCAGCCTCGGGGTGTCGCTCGGGCTGCTGCCGCCCGAGGGGCACAGCCTGATCCTGGCCGGCGCGCTGATCTCCATCGCAATCAATCCGCTCGTGTTCTCCGGCATCGAACCGGTGAGGGCCTGGTTGCGCGAGCGTTCGACGCTGGCGCGCGACTTGGAGAAGCGAGATGACCCGCTGGCCGAACTGCCCCTGTCCACCGACCGGAAGTACCTGTCGAACCAGGTGGTGATCGTCGGATACGGCCGGGTGGGCGAACGCGTGGCCCATGCCCTGCGCTCGCAAGGCGTGCCGTTTGTCGTGGCCGATGAGAATCGTGAGCTGGTCGAGCGGCTGCGCGAGCAGGGCCAGGCCGCGGTGTTCGGCGACGCGGCCGAAGCCGAGACACTGGTCCAGGCACACATTGCCGAGGCACGCATGCTGGTGATCGCCACGCCGCAGATGGTGCGGGTGCGGCAGATGGTGGAAACCGCACGGGCGCTCAATCCGAAGATCGATGTGGTTGCGCGCAGCCACAGCGAGGCCGAGGCGGAGCTGCTGGCGCGCGGCAACGGTGCGCGCGTGTTCGTCGGCGAGGCGGAGCTGGCGCGTTCGATGACGCAGCACGTGCTCGAGCGGGTCGTCGCCGAGTAATTTGCTTCCACCCGTGCGTGTGCATCGGAACGTTTCCGTGCACTCGGCGCGCTTGAAGGCGGACACAGACGTAGCGTTCGTATACGCACGCGCCGTGACGGATTTCGCTTGCGCCCGCCGATACTTGGGCCGCGGCGTGAGGCGATTCGCCCCGTCGCGTGCGGCTGTGGGTCCGGGGTGGAAACACCTTTGGCGCCCGCGCCGATTCCCGTCGGAACGGCCCTGCATCCACGTGCTGCATGGCCATCGTTCCTTCCAGCCCTTGCAGGAAGGCGTACGCGCGGCTCGGATCCCTGGGTCTTGCGCGATGCCCCGCCTGTGTCCGATCGATGCATTTCACCTGCCCGAGCACTTTGTCGTCATTCGATCGTGGCCGCGAAAGTCGTGGTGGCCGGTGCGCGCCCTTATGGACCGCGATCATCGTCGCCGCGACCATGGTGCTCGTGCCCGGCTTGGCGCGGGCCTTCGGCTTTGAAGATGTCGCGGCCCGCGCCCAAGTGGAAGCGCGGGTAGCCTATCGCCCCGTGGCGCCCTCGCTGCCGGCCGAATTAACGGCGCTCAGCTACGACCAGTACCGCGACATCCGCTTCCGTCCCGACCACGCGCTGTGGCGCCGCGAAGGCCTGCCCTTCGAGCTGATGTTCTTCCACCTCGGCGGGATGCACACGCAGCCTGTCGTGATCCATGAGGTGGTGGGTGGCCAGGCGAAGCGGCTGCGCTTCGACCCTGCCGACTTCCATTACGGCAAGACCGGTCTTGTGCCCGCCGGGTGGCCCGACCTGGGCTATGCGGGATTTCGCGTGCACTACGCACTCAACACGCCGGCCTACAAGGACGAGCTGGCCGTGTTCCTCGGCGCCAGCTACTTCCGTGCGCTGGGGGCGGGGCAGCGCTACGGGCTGTCGGCACGGGGGCTGGCGATCGACACCACGGGCAGTCCGCGTGGCGAGGAGTTCCCGCGGTTCAAGGAGTTCTGGGTCGAGCGTCCTGCGCCGAATGCACGCACGCTGACGATCCACGCGCTGCTCGACTCGCCGCGCGCAACGGGCGCCTACACCTTCACGCTGGTCCCGGGGCGGCACAGCGAGGTGCGGGTGAGGTCGCGCGTGTTCCTGCGCGAACGCGTCGCCATGCTGGGCATCGCCCCGCTCACCAGCATGTTCCTGCACGGAGAGAACACCCCGGCGAACGGCGACTTCCGCCCCGAGGTGCACGACTCCGACGGCCTCATGGTGGCGCTGCAGGACACCGGGCAGACCGAATGGCTGTGGCGCCCGCTCATGAATCCCGGGCGGCCGCTCGCGACCTCGTTTCGCGCCCGCGAGTTGCGCGGCTTCGGCCTTATGCAGCGCGATCGTGCTTTCGCGAGCTACGAAGACCTGGAGGCCCGCTACGAACGGCGGCCCAGCGCATGGGTGGTGCCCGAGGGGCGCTGGGGTCCGGGCCGCGTGGAACTGCTGCAGCTGCCCACGCCCGACGAAACCCGAGACAACATCGTTGCCGCCTGGGTGCCCGACCGCCTGCCCGAGCCCGGCGCTCCGCTGGACCTGGCCTGGCGCATCGCGTGGCAGGGGGACGAGCCCGAGCGCCCGCCCAACGCCTGGGCCGTGCAGTCGCGCGCTGGCCACGGCATGACGCCGCTGGCCCCCGGCGAGTTCCAGTACGTGATCGACTTCGCCGGCCCCGCCGTCGACGCGCTGCCGGACGAGGCCGATGTAGAGGCCGTGGTCAGCGTCGGCGCGAACGCGCGACTGGTCGAGCGCAACGCCTACCGCAACGATGCACGCGGCGGCTGGCGCATGACCGTGCGCGTGCAACGCATCGATCCTGCGCAGCCCGTCGAGCTGCGCGCTTTCCTGCGACAACAGCAACAAGCCCTCACCGAAACATGGACCCACGTCATTCCAGCCGACTGAATCGGGCTGCCCATCGCGCGGACGCGCCAAGTCCGCCGATCTGCCGCGCTTCGATGGTGCCGCAGCCGTGGACGGGTTTTCTCGCCAGCGTGCGCAACGCGCTGGCGCGCAAGCTGCGCGGCGAGCCCGCCTTGGCCTGTGCCGGCGTGCCCGCTGCCTGGGAGGCGGCCGCTTCGAGGCGGCGCCGCGCCTTGCTGCTCGCCGTCGGCGTGTCTGCTGTGGCGGCGGCGCTGCTCCTCGCCCGCACGCACATCGGCAGCGACGCCGGCCCGCTGGACTATGCGCTCGTGGGCCTGTACACGCTGCTGTTCGCCTGGATCTGCGCCGGTTTCATCACTGCACTGATGGGCTTCAAGGTCCAGCTGCGCGGCGATCCCCATGGGTTGTCGGCCGCGGCGGTGGCGCACCGGCCGATCCACCCCGACGCGCGCACGGCCATCGTCATGCCGGTGTGCAACGAAGACGTGAGGGTGGTCTTCTCGGGGCTGCGCGCCACCTGCGAATCGCTCGCGGCCACCGGCGCTTCGAGGCTGTTCGACGTGTACCTGCTCTCAGACACCACCGATCCGCTCGTGCGCGCTGCGGAAGTCGCGGCTTGGGGACAGCTGCGCGATGCGCTGGGGGATGGAGTCCGGGTGTACTACCGCTGGCGCCAGCACCGCACCCGCCGCAAGGCCGGGAACGTGGCCGACTTCTGCCGCCGCTGGGGCCGCAACTACCGCTACATGGTCGTGCTCGATGCCGACAGCGTGATGACCGGCGACTGCCTGCTGTCGCTCGTGCGGCTCATGGAGGCGCATCCTCGCGCCGGCATCATCCAGACCGCGCCGCGCCCCTGCGGCCTGAACACGCTGCACGCCAGGGCGCAGCAGTTCGCCGGCTGCGTCGCCGGCCGGCTCTACACCGATGGCATGCGCTACTGGCAGCTCGGCGAGTCGCACTACTGGGGACACAACGCCATCATTCGTGTCGAGCCCTTCATGAAGCATTGCGCGCTCGCACCGCTGCGAGGCCGTGGAGACTGCTCGCAGGACATCCTCTCGCACGATTTCGTCGAGGCGGCGCTGATGCGGCGCGCGGGCTACCACGTATGGCTGGTGTCCGATCTCGCGGGCAGCTATGAGCAGCAGCCACCCAACCTCCTGGCCGAGCTGCAGCGCGACCGCCGCTGGTGCCGGGGCAACCTGCAGAACCTGCGCCTGATCGCCGAGCCGGGCCTGCATCCCGTGCATCGCGCCATGCTGGCCACCGGAGCGATGTCCTATCTGTCGGCGCCGCTGTGGCTGGCGTTCGTGCTGCTGGGCACGGTCGCCTGGCTCACCGGCGATGCATCTGCGGGTGCCGAGGGGCTTCCCTTGGGCCTTGGCGGGCTCTGGGCCTGCACCGTCGCCATGCTCACCTTGCCGCGCGTGCTGGGCGTGGTGGCCATCGCGCTGCGTGGCGAACTCGGGCGGTACGGTGGGGCCGGCGCGGTCCTCAAGGGCATCGTGCTCGAGGGCCTGCTGTCGGCGATCCAGGCGCCGGTGCGCATGATCGCCCACAGCATGTTCGTGTGGTGCGCGCTCACCGGCGTGCACCTGGAGTGGCGCTCGCCACCGCGCGATGCCGCGGCCGTCCCCTGGGGCGATGCCGCCCGGCGCTTCGCGGTGCCCGGGGCACTTGCCGCGGCGTTGCTGGCCGCAGCGATGTCCGTCGACTGGAGCGTGGGCGCCTGGCTGATGCCCATCGCCTTGCCGCTCGCGATGGCGATGCCGCTGGCTGTGCTGACGAGCCACGCCGGCCTCGGCCATGCCCTTCTGCGGCGGCGCGTGCTCGCCATCCCGGAAGAGTCGCAGCCGCCGGCCGTGCTGCTCCAGGCCGCGGCCCATGCCCGCTGGGTGAGGCCCGTGCCTTCGTGGCCCGATGTGATCACCGATCCGTGGCTCTTCGACCTGTTGCACCAGTCCATGGGCGCTCGCAACACCGCCTCCGGCATGCGCGGCCATTCGCGTCGCCGCCTCGTGCAGAACGTGCTGCATGCCGAGGACGCGGAGGCCATCTCGTCCGCGGACCGCATGCGCCTCATCAGCGAGCCGCAGAGCCTGGCGCACCTGCGCGATCGCCTGGCCGCCAACTCGACATTTGGCGCGTTCTCTGAAGACGCGCAGGTCGGGCAGGCGAGCGTCTTGTCGTGAGGGACCGGCTCCGCTTTCCCGCAGCCATCGGGGCGCTCGCCGTCCTCCTCGCCTCCTGCGCGAGCGAACGGACGACGAGCGGCGGCCCCAGCGACGTCTACATCGCCAGCAGCACCGACCGCATCGCCCGCTGCAGCGACCGCGTGGGCGCGGCGGCCATCACCGAGGCCGACACCAACGCCCAGGCGCTCAGCTCCGCGGGGCTGCCTCGCTCGATGGCGCCGCTTGTGCGCCAGCTCCTCATGACGTCGCGCTGCTTCGCGGTGGTCGAGCGCGGCGCGGCCTTCGCGGCGCTCGAGAACGAGATCAAGATCCGCGAGCAGCAAGGCCAGGAGCGCGCGCGCCAGATGGCCGCCATGACTGCGGCCGATTACGTCATCCGGGCCGAGATCGTGTTCGTCGAGCAGACGGGGGGCAGCAAGGGCGCCCTGGGCGCGGTGTTCGGCAACCTGCTGGGCGGCGTAGGCCTCGAGACGCGCAGCCGCGAGGCGCTGGTCGTCATGAGCGCCATCGATGCGCGCACGAGCGAGATCGTCGCGGCCTCGTTCGGCCGCGGCACGCAAAGCACCACGGGGTCCGCCAGCATCGCGCTCGGCGGTGGCCTGCTCGCCCTGCAGGGAGGCTGGCTGGATACGCCGCAGGCCAAGCCGGTGGCCGCGGCGCTGGTCGACGCCTGGAATCAGCTGCTGCCCAGGCTGCTCGCCACGCGCGAAAAGAAGCCGGCGGCGGCACCCGTGCCGCCCGCTGCGCAGCCGGCTTCGTCGCCGGGCTGACGCAATCCTTCAATCCGCTGCCATCGCTCGAAACATCACCCGCGCTTCCAGGCCCGGCCCATCGTCGGGCGTGAGCAGTTCCAGCTTCGCATCGTGCCGCCGGGCGGCCTCGGCCGCGATGGCGAGCCCGAGCCCACTGCCGGGCTGCTCATGGTCGCCGTGACGGTAGAAGCGCTCGAGTACGCGTTCGCGTGCCGCCGGAGCGATGCCCGGCCCGTGGTCCCGCACCGACAGGACCACGCCGGCCGCCCCATTGCGGATGGAGACGATCACCGGCGTGCCACTGCGCGAGTACTTGAGCGCGTTGCCCACCAGGTTGTCCATGAGCGAGCGCAGCGCATACGCATCGGCGTCGATCCACGCCGGCTGCGGGGCATCGAGCGCCAGCTCCATGTCGCGAACGGCCGCCTGGGCGGCATGGTCCACAAGGCAGTCGCGGGCGAGGGCGCTCAGTTCAGCGGGCCCGCGGCGCAGGCCGGTGGACGATTCGAGCCGAGCGAGTTCGAGCAGTTGCCGTACCAGTCGCTGCACGCGCTCGATACCACCATTGAGTTGGCGCAGTGCCTCCTCGCGCTGCGCCGCATCGGCCGCGTGCGCGAGGTTGCCGGCCTGCAGGCGCACGGCGGCCAAGGGCGTGCGCAGCTCGTGCGCAGCGTCGGCGACGAACTGGCGATGCAATTGCAAGCTGATGTGCAGGCGCTCCAGCATCGCATTGAGCACGGCCAGCGGCGCCTGCAGTTCCGCCGGAGCATGGGGCAGCTCGATCGGCGCCAGGGAGTCGGCCCCGCGCTGTGAGAGCTCGCGGCTCAGCTCGCGCAAGGAGGCGAGAGAGCGCCGCACCGTGAACACGATCAGCAGCGACAGCGCGGCCGTGCCCAGCAGGGTCTGCGCGAGGATCTCGAACCCGGCCTCGCGCGCCAGTTCCTGGCGCAGCGCCAGCGGATGCGCCACCTGGATGATCCGGCTCCCGCTGTGCAGGGTGAACAGGCGCAGCATCACGGCATCGCCCTGGCTGCCGCTCTTCACACGCGAGAAGCCGGGCGCGGTATCGGGCCGCAGTTCGAGCTCGGGGCTCGATCGGTACAGCAGCCGGCCGCCGAGGTCCCACATGGCGATGTCCAGGTGCATGGCGGGGTCGTCGACCGCCAGGTCGCTGGTGGTGCCGAAGTCATGGTCGACGAGGGCGCGTGCCACCTGTTCCAGCTGGTAGTCGAGCAGGTCGCGCACCTGTTGCCCGACCCAGTACCATGCCGTGAAACCCAGCAGGGCACTGAGCGTCACGCTGGCGGCCAGCAGGCCCCACTTGAGCCGCGCCTCGATGGAGCGCATCACGATTTGGGCACGAAGTAGCCGACGCCGCGGATGTTGTGGATGCGGGCGGCGCCGATCTTGCGGCGCAGATGGTGGATCTGCACCTCGACCGCGTTGCTGCAGACTTCTTCACCCCAGCCGAGCAACTGCTCCTCGATCTGTGCGCGCGACAGCGGCAGGCCGGGGCGGCGCATCAGCAGTTCGAGCAAGGCGAATTCGCGGGCCGAGAGCGCGACCGGCTCTCCCTCGACGCGTACCTCGCGGGCGGCTGGGTCCAGTCGGATGCCCGCCGCTTCGAGCGCGGGCTCGGCGCGACCCTGGTGCCGGCGCACCACTGCGCGCAGCCGGGCGGCCAGCTCGTCGACGTCGAAGGGTTTGACGACGTAATCGTCGGCGCCGCTGTCGAGCCCGGCGATGCGGTCCTCGATGCCATCGCGCGCCGTGATGATGATGACCGGGACCTTGTGCGACCGGCCGCGCAACTCGCGCAGCACCTGCAGCCCGTCACGCGAGGGCAGCCCGAGGTCGAGGAGCACCGCCGCGAACGGCTCGCCGCTGGCGGCTGCCAGGCCGGCAGCCCCGTCACGGACCCAGTCGACCGTGATGCCTGCGTGAGTCAGGCCCACGCGAACGGCATCGCCGATCATCAGGTCGTCTTCGACGAGGAGGACTCGCACGGCTTGCGCAAGGACAGCGGGAACGGGGCAGTGTAGTGAAAACGACAAGGCCGGCGCGTGGGGCGCCGGCCTTTCACACAGGAGTCGCTGGCCGATCAGGAGGCCGAAGCAGCCTTCGCGGGCTTGGCAGCCTTCTTGGTCGACTTCTTGGAAGCGTGCTTCTTCACGGTCTTCTTGGCGGCGGGGGAAGCGGCGGGCTGGCTCGACTGGGCCTGGTCAGGAGCCGTGCCGGCTTGGGCGACTTGCGTGCCTTCGGCAGCGAGGGCCAGGGCGCTGGCGCCAGCCAGGGTTGCAGCGACGATCAGGGTGCGGATGGATGACTTCATGAGGATGCTCCTTGGATGGGGACCGGTCGATGCACCGGCCTGGGAGTGACTATCGCGGCGTTGCCTTAGCTGACGCTTAGGTTTTCTGAATTGTTGCGCTCAAGCATCTATGCGTACCCAGGTCGTCTTCAGCTCCGTGTACTTGTCGAAGGCGTGCAGGGACTTGTCGCGTCCGTTGCCGCTTTGCTTGTAGCCGCCGAAGGGCACGGTGATGTCGTCCTCGTCGTACTGGTTCACATGAACGGTGCCGGCGCGCAATGCCCGTGCCACGCGGTGCGCCCGGCTGAGGTTGTCGCTCCAGACGCTGGCCTGCAGGCCATAGGGCGTGTCGTTGGCCATTGCAATGGCCTGGGCCTCGTCGGTGTAGCGGATCACCGACAGCACAGGTCCAAAGATCTCCTCGCGGGCGATGCGCATGTCGCTGCGCACGCCGTCGAATACCGTGGGCTCCACAAAGTAGCCGCCGCTCGCCTCGCGCGCACGCCGGCCTCCGGTGATGGCCCGCGCGCCTTCGCTGCGGCCCGCCTCGATGTAGCCCAGCACCGTGTCGAGCTGTGCCTGGTCGACGATGGCGCCCATGGGCGCGCAGCCGGAGAGCGGATCGTCCGGCTGGTACTTCGGCGCCTCGGCCGCCACGAGGCGCACGAACTCGTCGGCCACGCGCTCGTGCACCAGCACGCGCGAGGGCGCATTGCAGCTCTCGCCCTGGTTGTAGAACATGCTGCCGGCCACGGTCCTGGCTGCCCGCGGTAGGTCGACAAAGTCGTCGAACACCACGAAGGCCGACTTGCCACCCAGCTCGTTGTACACGCGCTTGAGGTTGCTGCGGCCGGCGTACTCCAGCATGCGCCGGCCGACGCGCGTGGAGCCGGTGAAGCCGATCGCATCCACGTCCATGTGCAGCGCGAGCGCCTCGCCCGCCTCGTGGCCATAGCCCGGCACCACATTGAACACGCCCGGGGGCAGGCCCGCCTGCATCGCCAGTTCGGCCAGCCGCAAGGCGGTGAGCGGCGATTTCTCGCTGGGCTTGAGGACCACGCTGTTGCCCGCCGCGAGCGCGGGGCCGAGCTTCCAGCTCGCCATGAGCATGGGGTAGTTCCAGGGCACGATGGCGCCGATCACCCCGATCGGTTCACGCGTGATCAGCGCCAGCGCACTGCGCGGCGCGGGCGCCACCTCGCCGTAGACCTTGTCCACCGCCTCGGCATACCAGCCGATGGTGCGCGCGGTGGCCGCCACGTCGACCTGCAGGCTTTGCTGCACGGGCTTGCCCATGTCCAGCGTTTCCAGCAGCGCCAGCTCCTCGCGCGCGGCGAGGATGTGCTCGGCAAAGCGCTGGAGCACGCGCTTGCGCTGTGCCGGCGACTGGTGTGCCCAGCGGCCATCTTCGAAGGCCCGGCGCGCGGCGGCCACGGCCGCATCCACATCCTCTGTGCGCCCTCGGGCTACCGGCGTGAGCAGGCGGCCGTCGATGGGCGAGATGGAGTCAAAGGTCTCGCCGGATCGCGCCGGCCCGCGCGCGCCGTCGATGAAAGCACGACCGTCGAAGGGCAGGGTGGCGGCGCGCGTGCGCCAGTCGATGGTGGTCATGCGGTCTCCCGGTGGTGCGCTTGTCGAAGGGTTTGCACGATGCCATGGGCTTCGACAGCCTTCAGAGTTCGGGCGGTTGCTACTGCGTACCGTTCGCCCTGAGCTTGTCGAAGAGCATCCTCCGCCATCGTTTCGCGTCTCGCGTTCCGCCCCTACTTCCACCCGCGCCGCTTCACGTCCTCCAGCGTCAGGTCGAGGCAGCGCCGGATCAACGCCACCATCTCGTCGACCTGCGCGGGGGTCATGCACAGTGGCGGCGCGACGATCATGCGGTCGCCCACGGCGCGCATGATCAACCCGTTGGAAAAGCAATGCCCGCGGCACACCATGCCCACTTCCAGGCTCGGATCGAAGATCTCACCGCGGGCTGCGTTGCGCACCAGCTGCAGCGCGCCCATCATTCCGCAGGTCTGCACCTCGCCCACCAGCGGGTGCGTGGCCAGCTCCTCGAAGCGCGCGGCCAGGTACGGGCCCAGCTCCTCGCGCACGCGCTCCACGAGGCGCTCACGTTGCATCAGCCGGATGTTGGCAATGGCCACCGCGCAGGCCACCGGGTGGCCGCTGTACGTGAAGCCGTGCTGGAATTCGCCGCCTTCGCCGATCAGCGCGCGCGCCACGCGTTCGCTCACCATCACGCCGCCCATGGGCACGTAGCCGGAGGTCAAGCCCTTGGCAATGGTCATCAAATCGGGTTGGAAGCCGAAGGTCTCGCAACCGAACCAATGCCCCGTGCGGCCGAAGCCGCAGATCACCTCGTCGGAGACCAGCAGGATGCCGTGGCGTTCGCAGATGCGCTGGATCTCGGGCCAGTAGCTGTCGGGCGGCACAATCACGCCGCCGGCGCCTTGCACGGGTTCGCCGATGAAGGCCGCTACGTTCTGCGGCCCCAGTTCCATGATCTTCTGTTCCAGCCAACCGGCGGCCTTGAGTCCGAAGTCGTCGCGGCTCATCGCCTGGCCCAGCTCGAACCAGCAGGGCTGCTCGATGTGCTCGATGCCCGGGATCGGCAGCCCGCCTTGCGCATGCATGCCCGGCATCCCGCCCAGCGAGGCGCCGGCCATGGTGGACCCGTGGTAGGCATTGCGCCGGCTGATGATGATGCGGCGCGCCGGCTGGCCCACGATCTCCCAGTAGCGCCGCACCATGCGCACGATGGTGTCGTTGCCCTCGGAGCCCGAGTTGGTGAAGAACACGTGCCCGAACTGCGGAGGCGTCACCTCGGCCAGGAGTTCAGCGAGCTCGATGGTCGTCGGCGTCGTGGTCTGGAAGAACGAGTTGTAGAAGGGCAGGCGCTCGAGCTGCGCCGTGGCCGCGTCGATCAGCTCGCGCCGGCCGTAGCCCACGTTCGCGCACCATAGGCCCGACATCGCGTCGAGAAGCTTCTGTCCGTCGCTGTCCCACAGGTAGATGTCCTCGGCGCGCACGATGACGCGCGTGCCCTTCTCGGCCAGCGCCTTGAAGTCGGTGAAGGGATGCAGGTGATGTGCCGCGTCGGCCGCCTGCCACTCGCCGGTGCTGCGAGCGGCGGCGTGGGCGGGGGCTGAGCCAGGGGAGGGGTCGCGCTTGCCCATCACACGTGCAGCAGGAGGTGTTCGCGTTCCCACGGCGAGATCACCTTCATGAACTCGTCGTGCTCGATGGCCTTGATCTCGGAATACACGGTGATGAACTCCTTGCCCAGCACCTCGTGCAGTTCCTTCTCGTCGGCCAGCCAGCTGAGCGCCTCGCCGAGCGAGCGCGGCAGTTCGTAGGCCGAGAGGTAGGCGTCTCCCTTGCACTCGGGCGTGGGCTCGATCTGGTTCTTCATGCCCAGCCAGCCGCAGGCCAGCGTGGCGGCCAGGGCGACATACGGGTTCGCGTCGGCGCCGATCACGCGGTTTTCGACGCGCCGGGCCGCAGGCGGCGCGACCGGGGAGCGGATGCCCACGGTCCGGTTGTCGGTGCCCCACTGGATGTTGATCGGCGCGGCCGTCGAGCGCGCCAGCCGACGATACGAGTTGACGTAGGGCGCGAGCAGCGCCATGGCGGCCGGCGTGTAGCGCTGCAGCCCGCCGATGTACCAGTAGAACTCCTGCGACGGCGTACCGTCCTCGTTGCTGAAGAGGTTGCGGCCCGTGCGCTGGTTGACCACGCTCTGGTGCACATGCATGGCGCTGCCCGGCTCGTGCGCCATGGGCTTGGCCATGAACGTGGCATACATCTCGTGGCGCAGTGCCGTCTCGCGGATGGTGCGCTTGAAGAAGAACACCTCGTCGGCCAGCCCCAGCGGATGGTTATGGAAGAAGTTGATCTCCATCTGGCCCGCGCCCACCTCGTGGATCAGCGTGTCCACGTTGAGCTCCATCTTCTCGCAGTAGTCGTAGATCTCCTCGAACAGCGGATCGAACTCGTTGACCGCGTCGATGGAGTAGGCCTGCCGGGAGGTTTCCGCGCGGCCGCTGCGCCCCTTGGGTGGGCGCAAGGGCGTGTTGGGGTCGGAGTTGCGCTCGATGAGATAGAACTCGATCTCGGGCGCGACCACCGGCTCCCAGGCCTCGGCGGCATACAGCGCGCACACCCGCTTGAGCACCGAGCGCGGGGCATACGGAATGATGTTGCCCGCGCGGTCAAAGCAGTCGTGGATCACCTGCGCGGTCGGATCAACCGCCCACGGCACGATGCGCACGGTACTTGGATCGGGCCGCAGGTGCATGTCGCGGTCGGTGGCCGCGATCACATCGTAATAAGGTCCCTCGTGCGGAAACTCCCCGGTCACCCCGATCGCGACGATCGCCTCGGGAAGTCGCATCCCGCGGTCCTCGGTGAACTTCTCCCGCGGCAGGATCTTGCCGCGCGCCACGCCGGTGAGGTCGGGTACCAGGCACTCGATCTCGGTGACGCGTCGCTCGTTGAGCCACTGCTCCAGTTCGCTGAAGGTGAAGTTTTCTCGCAGCATGGGTCACCCGTGGGTCTCGCGGCGGTGATGTCGATCCCGGCAGGCCTCGCCGAAGGCTTGCAACAGGCGCATGGACACCGGATTGCTTGCTGCCTGCCATTCCGGATGCCACTGCACGCACAGGTTGAAGGCGGGCGTGCCCTCAACTGAAAACGCCTCGACCAGCCCGTCGGGAGCTCGTGCCTCCACGCGCACGCCCGCGGCCAGCCGGTTCACGCCTTGGCCATGCACCGAGTTCACCTCGATGCACTGCTCGTCGAGGATGCGCGCCAGCGTGCCGCCGGGCATCACCTCGACGGAATGCGCCACGGCATAAGCCGCTTCGGGCGCCGCGTCGGGTGCCGGGCGGTGGTCATGCCGGCCAGGCACCTCGTGCACCGCCTGGTGGAGGCTGCCGCCCAGCGCGACATTCGCTTCCTGGAATCCACGGCAGATCGCGAACAGCGGCACCCCGCCCGCGAGTGCACGCGGTATCAGGGGCAGCGTCCAGCTGTCGCGGTCCGGATCGAGCGGCAGGGCGGGATCGAATACGTCCTCGCCGAAATGGCTGGGATGCACGTTGGAGGGCGAGCCGGTGAGCAGCACGCCGTCGGCGATCTGCAGCAGTTCGTCGATCTCGTCAGGCTCGGCGCTTGGTATCACCAGTGGCACGCAGCCCGCGAGCCGTACCGCATTCGCGTACTTGCGCCCGGCAATGTGGAACGGATGCCCGTTCAGCACGGTGTTGCAGGCGGGCACGAGGACGACCGGCTTGCCGCTCACGAGTCTTACCTCATGCCGCCCGCCGTATTGCGTCGGCGAGTGTCCCTACGATCTGGTCGATGTGGCTGTCTTCGATGATGAGCGGCGGCGAGAGCGCCACCGTGTCGCCCGTGGTGCGAACGAGCACGCCCCGGTTCCAGCAGTCGAGGAACACGTTGAACGCCCGCTTTCCCGGCTCGCCTTCGATGGGTTCCAGTTCGATGGCTCCCACGAGGCCGATGTTGCGCACGTCCACGACGCGCGGCAGGTCCTTCATCGCATGCAGTGCATCGCCGAAGTGATTTTCCATCTGCGCCCCGCGCGTGAGCAGCCCTTCTTCCGCATAGGTCTGCAGCGCGGCGATGCCCGCGGCGCATGCCAGCGGATGCGCCGAGTAGGTGTAGCCATGGAAGAACTCGATGAGGTGCTCTGGCCCGCTCATAAAGGCGTCGTGGATGTGCTGCCGCACGAACACCGCGCCCATGGGCACGCTGCCATTGGTCAGGCCCTTGGCCACGGTCATCAGGTCGGGCGTCACGCCGAAATGTGTGGCCGCGAAGGGCGCGCCCACGCGGCCGAAGCCGGTGATGACCTCGTCGAAGATGAGCAGGATGCCGTGCCGGTCGCAGATGTCGCGCAGGCGCTGCAGGTAACCCTTCGGCGGGATGAGCACGCCCGTGGAACCGGCCACGGGCTCCACGATCACCGCCGCGATGGTCGAGGCGTCGTGCAGCGCCACGAGCCGCTCAAGGTCGTCGGCAAGTTCGGCACCGTGCTCGGGCTGGCCCCGGCTGAACAGATTGCGCGCATCGTGCGTGTGGCGGATGTGGTCCACACCTGCGAGCAGGGTGCCGAACATCTTGCGATTGGCGACCATGCCGCCCACCGAGATGCCTCCGAAGTTCACCCCATGGTAGGCGCGTTCGCGGCCGATGAGGCGCGTGCGCTGCCCCTCGCCACGGGCGCGGTGGTAGGCGAGGGCAATCTTGAGCGCGGTCTCGACTGCCTCCGAGCCCGAGTTGGTAAAGAACACCTTGTTCAGGCCTCGCGGCGTGATCTCCACGAGTCTTTCGGCCAACTCGAAGGCCTTCGGGTGGCCCATGTTGAATGGCGGCGCGAAGTCCATTTCCTCCGCCTGCGCCTGGATGGCCTGCACGATGCGCGGGCGGCCGTGTCCTGCGTTGACGCACCACAGACCTGCGACGCCATCGAGAACCTGCCGGTCCTCGGGAGTCCAGAAATGCATGCCGGATGCCCGGGCCAGCATGCGTGGCTCTCTCTTGAACTGCCGGTTGGCGGTAAAGGGCATCCAGTAGGCATCGAGCTTTTGGTACATGAACACTCCTGGCGTCCGACCCGTCTCATCGATGAACTCAGGTCAGTCTAGTGGCCGGCGCGCGCAATGTGCTTGCGTGGTGCTGCTTCAATTCCGGGCACGCGCGTTTGTCGAGTAGCGTATGCGAAGGTTGGTCTGGCCGAAATGGGGTTGCTCATACACCATCTGCCGCTGGGGGCGGAAGTGGCCTTGATGCACACTGTGCGCGCCCATGAAGCCCGTGCTCATCCTCCAGCATCTGCACGCCGACGGCCCCGCCTACCTGGCGAAGTGGTTGCATGGGCGCCGCCAGCCGTTCCGCATTTTCAATGCCGAGTCCGGTGAGAACTTCCCGGAGAGCATCGACGGCTATTGCGCCTTGGCGGTGCTGGGTGGCGAGATGAGTGCCAACGACCGGATGCCGTCGCTGCGGGCTGCCGAAAGGCTGATCCTCCAGGCGATGGACTCCGGCATCCCCGTGCTCGGCCACTGCCTGGGCGGCCAGCTGATGGCGCGTGCGCTGGGTGCCCACGTCGTTGCATCGCGGTCGCCCGAGATCGGCTGGCTTGCCATGCAGGTAGCCGACGATGAGGAGGCGCGGGCCTGGTTCGGCCCGGCGCCGCAGCCGACGGTGTTCCAGTGGCATTACGAGGCGTTCACCTTGCCGCCCGGGGCGCGATCGCTGGCAGGCAGCGAGGCGTGCGCGCATCAGGCCTTCGCCATCGGCCCTCATCTGGCGATGCAGTTCCATGTGGAGCTCGATGAGCCCAAGCTTCGGCAATGGGTGTCGACACACGACGAACGATTCCTTGCCTACGCACACCTTTCCACGGTTCAGGACAGGCACGACATGCTGGCCGGCATGGATCGCCATTTGCCGGCCCAGCTGGCACTGGCGCGCCGCATCTATGCCCGCTGGCAGGGCTTTGCGGGCGCATAAGCCCTGCCGGCTTCTCGCTTTTCGCAATCAGCGATCGGCCCTCCATATGGTGGAATGGCCCCATGTTGCGCCGCCGCACGATTTTTCATGGTGATAACGCGCATTCCACATCATGCAATCGTGGGCGCAAGTTCTTGTCATTCCTGAGAAAAATTTCTGGTCTTGTATAAGACATAAGGGTCGCCCACGGCCGCTTCCGTTTGTATTCTTGAATCACGGATTTCCTCTTTGTGTCTTGCCGTAGTACCTCATCAGGAGAAGCTCATGAAGAACCTCACTCGCGAACAGCAAGCCGCCGCACTCGAGAAGGAGTGGGCCCAGAGCCCGCGTTGGAAAGGCATCAAGCGTGGCTACACCGCCGCCGACGTGGTCCGGCTGCGGGGCTCGGTGCAGATCGAGCACACGCTGGCCCAGCGCGGTGCCGAGAAGCTCTGGAGCCTCGTCAACACCGAGCCTTTCGTCAATGCGCTGGGGGCACTTACCGGCAACCAGGCCATGCAGCAGGTCAAGGCCGGGCTGAAGGCGATCTACCTTTCCGGCTGGCAGGTGGCCGGCGATGCCAACAGCAACGGCGAGATGTACCCCGACCAGTCGCTGTACTCGGTGGATTCGGTGCCCAAGGTGGTCCGGCGCATCAACAACACCTTCCAGCGCGCCGACCAGATCCAGTGGTCCGAGGGCAAGGGCGACGTCGATTTCTTCGCCCCCATCGTGGCTGATGCGGAAGCGGGCTTCGGCGGCGTGCTCAACGCCTTCGAGCTGATGAAGGCCATGATCGAGGCGGGCGCCGCGGGCGTGCACTTCGAGGACCAGCTGGCCGCCGTGAAGAAGTGTGGCCACATGGGCGGCAAGGTGCTGGTGCCCACCCGCGAAGCGGTGAGCAAGCTGGTCGCCGCGCGTCTGGCTGCCGACGTGATGGGCACGCCGACCATCCTGGTGGCGCGTACCGATGCGGAGGCCGCTGACCTGGTGACCAGCGACATCGACGAGAACGACCAGCCCTTCTGCACCGGCGAGCGCACGGTCGAAGGTTTCTTCCGCACCCGACCGGGCCTGGAGCAGGCCATCTCACGCGGCCTGGCCTACGCCGAGTACGCCGACATGGTGTGGTGCGAGACCGGCAAGCCCGACCTCGCCTATGCCAAGGCCTTTGCCGAGGCCATCCACAAGAAGTACCCCGGCAAGCTGCTGGCGTACAACTGCTCGCCGTCGTTCAACTGGAAGAAGAACCTGGACGACGCCACCATCGCCAAGTTCCAGCGCGAACTGGGGGCCATGGGCTACAAGTTCCAGTTCATCACGCTGGCCGGCTTCCACAGCCTGAACTACTCGATGTTCGACCTGGCCTACGGCTACGCACGCAACCAGATGAGCGCCTTCGTCGAACTGCAGGAGAAGGAGTTCGCGGCGGCCGAGCGGGGCTTCACGGCGGTCAAGCATCAGCGTGAAGTCGGCACCGGCTACTTCGATGCCGTCACCACCACCATCGAACGCGAAGCCTCCACTGCTGCGCTCAAGGGCTCCACCGAAGACGAGCAGTTCTTCGACAAGAAGCACGGCTGAGGCGCACGCCTCGGTCAGCGAGGCAAACGAAGCCCGCCCGGCGGCCACGCCTTGCGGGCTTCAGTAGTTGTAGAGGCCCGGGTCGGCGTAGTGGTAGACATTGGGCACGTTGAAGTTCCAGAACGCGAAGGAGATGCTCGCGTCCAGCGCCGTCACTTCGTGCCACCACGCGAGCGGCAGGAACAGGGTTTCTCCGGGCTCGACCACCACGTCGAGCACCTTGCCCACCTGCCCGAAACTGGGGAAGCGATCCAGATCGGGGGCGTTCAGGTCGACCTCGCTGTATACGCGGTTGAGGTTGTACAGGCGGGGCGTTTCGAGCGGCGAGATCAGGCGCCACCGCTTGCGGCCCACCACCTGGGTATGGAACAGCATCATGGTGTCGTGGTGCAGCGGCGAGATGGTGCCTGCCGGACCGAACCACAGGTTCGACAGCCTCCGAAGCAACTCTGGGTTGCACACCGACGGCAGGGTGCCGATGTCGTCGAAAAGCGTCTGGAAATCCGGCTGGCGCAGCAGGTTGTTGTTGGCCGTCAGGTAATAGTTGTTCGTGGTACCGCCTGACACCACACGATCGACAAAGTCGGCCATCCGTACCTTTCGGCGGTGCCGGTTTCGTATCTCCTCGTACTTCGGGTTGGTGTCACGCTCATCCTGGATCTCGACCTCCAGGTGCCCGAAGCGGCTCTTCAGGTCTTCGGGCGACCATCGGGCCATGGCCGGCCAGTCCTGCGTAAGGTCGGTCAGCACGACCGGGCGGCAGCCCATTGCATAGCGCTCGATGAACTCCTCGCGCGCAGGCATCGTCCGCTTCTCCACCGTGCCGTAGGCGGGCGACTGCTCCCAAAGGAGTTGCAGGTTGGACACCACCGACTCCAATTTGACGTGCCGCTGTCGCAGGCGTCGTGCGGCTCTGAAGACGGGGTTTTCCTCCACGCGCTCGATCGCAGGGCGAAACGTCGAAGGGTGACGGCCTGCTTCCATCCAGATGGCAAGGATGGATTCCTTGCTGAGTCCTTCGAGCAGATACTCCGCGATCCGCTCGCGCCATTCGTCGTCAAGCACCTCGAAGCCCGGCGCTGCGGGCGGCGCGTCTGCTGGCTGATCCATGCGCAGTGATGTGGTTGTTGGGGGCCGCCACAAGCGTCTCCTCCGTGGCGAGAGGAGACTATCACGCGACTCCTGGAGGCGGGTCGCGTGGATGCGTCTTCCATCATGGATCGGTCGCCGCCGGTGCAGTGGCCGGCGCCGCGCTCACATCGCCTGCTCCAGCATGACCCGATAGTCGTCCGCGGTGGCCTGCTTCGGATTGGTTTGATGGCAGTGATCGGCCAGCGCGCCTTCGATGGTGCGGTCGAACATCTGCTGCGTGACGCCGAGCTCGCCCAAGCCCGAGGGAAGCCCCAGCCGGGCGTTCATGTCGCGCAGAGCTTCGGCGATCTGCACGCCTTGCGCGTCGCAGCTGCCCAGGCCCATGGCATGCGCCATGCGCGCCAGGCGCCGCTCCTTGACCATCGACTCGGCGCCCGCGTTGAAGCGCACTACCGCGGGAAGGAACAGCGCGTTGAGCGTGCCGTGATGCAGCCGCGGATCCAACCCGCCCAGGCTGTGGCTCAGCGAGTGCACGCAGCCCAGACCTTTCTGGAAGGCCAGCGCGCCCTGCATGCTTGCGCTCATCATGTTCCATCGCGCCTCCCGGTCCTCGCCGTGGCGCGTGGCCCGCTCGATGTGGCTCCATGCACGCTCCAGGCCGTCGAGCGCAATGCCGTCGGCGGGCGGATTCACGGTGCCCGCCATGAAGGTCTCCATGCAATGCGCGATCGCGTCCATGCCCGTGGCGGCGGTGAGGTACGCAGGCAGGCCCAGGGTGAGATCCGGATCGCAGATCGCCGCGCGGGGCACGAGGTGCCAGCTGTGGAAGCCCAGCTTGCGGCCGTCGTCGACGATCACGATGGCGCCCCGCGCCACCTCGCTGCCGGTACCTGCCGTGGTGGGCACGGCGATCACAGGGGCCACGCGTTCGGTGATCTTCGGGCTGCCGCCTTCGATGGTGGCGTAGCTCTTGAGCGGGCCGTCGTGCGTGGCCGCGATCGCCACGCCCTTGGCCAGATCGATGCTCGATCCGCCGCCCACCGCGACGAGGCCATCGCACTTGTACGTGGCGTAGAGCATCGCCGCGGCATGGACGGCGGCCTCGTTCGGGTTGGACGGAGTCTGGTCGAACACCTGGTAGGGGGTGGCGCCCAGCGCCGCGAGCGCCTTGTCCAGCACTCCAGCTGCACGTACACCCGCATCGGTCACCACGAGCGGATGCCGCATGCCGAGGCGCTCGCACTCCTGTAGCAGGAGCTGCACCGCTCCGAAATCCAGGTGTACCCGCGTCACGTAGTTGATGAAGGCCATGGCGGTACTGCTCGATCGGGGGCTTTGAGTATCCTCCCGTCAACCCATCCCGTACGGTCCCACCCCTTTGTCGACGCACCTGTTGAATCCGCGCATGGCGGGCTTGCTCGAGCGCATCCGCCGCGCGCAGCGCACTCCTTTTCATTGGATGTCCGTTTCCGAGGCGCGTGCCGCCTATGCCGCGGCAGCCGAAGTCCTGGATCCTCCGCGTGCGCCGTTGCCGCGCGTCGAGGACATACGCATCCCCGTGCGTGACGGCAGCCTGCTGCCCGCGCGCCTGTACGCCGGCGATCACGGTCTGCCCCCGCTGCTGCTGTACCTGCATGGCGGCGGCTTCACCGTGGGCGGGCTGGAGACCCACGACAGCCTGTGCCGGCGGCTGGCGCTGTCCAGCGAGGCGGCGGTGGTCGCCCTCGACTACCGCCTGGCGCCGGAGCATCGCTTTCCCACTGCTGTGCACGACAGCTGGGACGCGCTCCAGTGGCTCGCAGCGAACGGTGCGAGCCTGGGCCTGGATGCCGCACGGCTCGCGGTCGGGGGCGACAGTGCCGGGGCCACGCTGGCAACGGTGTGCGCCATCCATGCCCGCGATGCGGGTCTGCGGCTGCGGCATCAGCTGCTCATCACCCCCGGGACGGCGGCACATGCTGATTCCGCCTCGCACCGCCTGTTTGCCCAGGGCTTCCTGCTCGACGCTGACTTGATCGAGTGGTTCTTCGGTCACTACATCGACCGGCGCGAACGCGAAGACTGGCGCTTCGCCCCGCTGCTTGCCGACGATCTGGAGGGCGTCGCCCCCGCCTGCGTGATCCTGGCCGAATGCGATCCGCTGGTGGACGAGGGCGTCGCTTACGCTGATCGCCTGCGTGCTGCCGGCGTGCCGGTGCAGCTGGAGCTCGTGCGTGGTGTCACGCACGATTTCATCAAGATGGGCCGGGCGCTGCCCGAGGCACGAGCCGCGCAGGCTGCGGCCGGCCGCGCACTGAAGGAGGCATTTGCGCCATGAAGAGATCCGACTTCCGTTTCCTCGAGCGCCTGCGGGTGCGCTGGGCCGAAATCGATGCGCAGAACATCGTCTTCAATGGCCACTACTTCATGTATGTGGACACGGCGATCACCGGCTACTGGCGTGCGCTGGCGCTGCCATATGCGGCCACGGTGGAATTGCTGGGTGGCGAACTGTTCGTCCGCAAGGCCACGCTGGAGTACCACGCCTCGGCCCGCCTCGACGACATCCTTGATGTGGGTATCCGCTGCGCGCGCGTCGGACACTCCTCGATGGGTTTCGAGGCGGGGGTGTTCCGTGCCGAGGAACTGCTGGTGTCCGGGGAGCTGGTCTATGTCTTCGCCGATCCGCATGAGCAGTCCTCGCGACCGGTGCCCCAGCCGCTGCGGGACGCATTGCAGGCCTATGAAGCCGGCGAGCCGATGGTGCAGGTGAAAGTCGGCACATGGCAGGAGCTGCGGCGTGACGCCCAGGCCTTGCGCACGGCCGTGTTCGTCGAGGAGCAGAAGATCCCTGCCGAGCTGGAGTGGGACGAGGCCGACGCGCAGGCGACGCATGCCCTGGCCATCAATCGCCTCGGCATGCCGCTGGGCACCGGTCGCCTGGTGTCGCACGCGCCGGGTGTGGGACGTATTGGCCGGATGGCGGTGATGCAGCCCATGCGAGGCAGCCGCATCGGGCGCCAGGTGTTCGATGCCTTGATGCAAGCTGCCCAGGCTCGTGGCGACCACGAGGTGGTGCTGCACGCACAGGTTTCGGCCGCGCCGTTCTACGAGCGTGCCGGTTTCACCGAGCGCGGCCCCGTGTTCGAGGAAGCTGGCATCCCTCACGTGGAGATGATGCGGCGCGTACCGTGAGGACCGGCTTCAGTACGTCGTGCTCGAAGGTGTGGCCTGGCGGCGCCGCTTGCGCGGGTCTGGCTTGAGGAGGCTGCGCACGCGCCGTTGTGGTGCTGTGCCCGCCGAGGGTGGCGCGGAGGCCATGTCGTCAAGCTGCACGTCGGCCACTTCTTCCTGAGGGCTCGGCACCCCTGACGCGCCCGTGGAGTAGCGCGGCGGCCAGTCGCGCAGCAGGGTGCGCCGAAGCACCGCCACGCCCGATGGACTGAAGCTGCGCTCCAGCACGTGCGTGACCAGGTGTCGGCTCACCTTCTCGGTGACGATGAGCGTGGAGCAGCGGGTGCCATAGCTGCCGTCCGGCGTGCGGATGAAGGCGGCCGACAGGCGCCGCTCCCATTCGTGCGGCACGCCGGTATCGGGAAGGGCTTCGTCCGGCGCCTCCTGCCGGTCGGCGAGCGCTTCGAAGAGCTGCACGGACAGCCCATCCACAGAATCCCCGCCCGCGATGGCCTGAGCCAGTCGCGCCTTCAAGGCCTCCACCTTGGGCCACGGCGTATCCAGCCCCGCATTCGACAGCCCATGCACTCCCCGTGTGAGCATCTGAGGCAGGCTGTGTCCGTGGTTGGAAGCCCAGAAGCTTTCGCCTTCACGGAAGTCGAAGCCGACCAGGTTGAATCCGTTGTAACCCGACAGCGCCGTGCGCACCCAGAAGCGGTCGGTGCGATCGCGGCCGGATAGCCAGTCGGGCACGATCGCGCCACGCGACGGAGCGCCAGGGTCGTTGCGGGACGGGTCACGCACGTTGGTGAGCAACGCCAGCCGGCCTTCGGCGGTGAGTCCGAGCCAGGTGCCACCCGATTCGAGATCTCGACCGGAGAGGATGGCCGGCCCGCCGCTGTCAGGTGTCCACCACGCGAGCCGCGCGGCGGGACGAGCGAAGAATTCGTCCCGGTTGGCCGCAACGACCAGTGGGAAACGTCGGTGGGTATCGATCGCGAGTGCTACGAGGCACATGAGGCAGCGCCCGTCGTGACGACAGGCGTTCGATCCTAGACGAACACCGGACGGATGGCGCGTGAAGTCCTGCCGGTCGGCTAGGCGGGCTGATCAGCGTCGGTCGGAAGGGGGTAGGGCAGTTCGCCGCGGACCAGCATCGGCCCCTCCGGTGCGCCGAGGTGGAGCGTTCCGCTGTCGAGGGCCGTGAGCTTCACCTCGGCCAGCACGCTCGCGCCCTCGTCCGCAGGGCGTGCCGCGGCGTTCGCCACCATGCCGGCCGGTTGGCCGGGTTCATCGCTGTGGAATATTTCCTGTCCGGCCGCAGCCATCGCATCCACGTCGAACAGAAACATCCGCCGCTTCACCGTGCCCCGGTACTGCGCGCGGGCCACGACTTCCTGGCCCGGGTAGCAACCCTTGCTGAAGTTCACGCCACCCACGACTTCAAAATTGAGCATCTGCGGCACGAACTGCTCCTGCGTCGCGGATTCGATGACCGGCACGCCGCTTTGCACTTCGAGCCAGCGCCACGCGTCGGCTGAGACTGCGGGCGCTGCCGCAAGTGCGGACCCCGCGGCTTGCATCGCGCGCGGCACGCCGGCGGCATCGGGCAGGCGCAGCAACCACCCATCCTGGACCGGGCGTGCCTCCCATGGCGCGAGATCCGCCGCATGCTGCTGCGCAAACTCTCCCACGATCCCGACCAGCGGCACTTCGGCTGTCGCATCCGTCAGCTTGCATTTGGAGCGCAGCACGAACATCGACAGCCGCTTCAACGTGGCGGGGAGAACACTAGCGTGGCAGGCGAGCAGCACGTCGTCAGGCGCGGCCTTCCACATCACGAAGCTCGCCAGCAAGCGGCCCTTGGCGGAGCAGTATCCGGCCAGACGTGCCCGGTTCAGGCCGAGACCGCTGACGTCCTGCGTCAACTGGCCATGCAGGAACGCGGCGGCATCGTCGCCGCGAGCGCGGATTACGCCCCAATGGTCGAGAGGCGCCACGCCGGAGAGAGGGGAGGAGGGGGTCATGCGGCGATTATCATTCCCGCCCGTCTTTCGCTGCCCGGTGCGGGGTTGTCTCGAGTATGAAGTTGCTGCGGTGGTTCGCCCTCCTCGCGCTGCTGGCTGCCGTTGCGGCGGGTGCCGCGTGGTGGTGGCTGAACCGGCCACTGCCCATGGCCTCCGACTCGGTCGAACTGTCCATCGAACCACGGACCACTCCGCGTGCCGTGGCCGATGCGTGGGTGCAGGCCGGCGTGCGCGTCCATCCCAGGTTGCTGTATGAATGGTTCCGCTGGTCGGGCCAGGCGCGGCTCATTCGGGCCGGCAGCTACGAAATCGCCCGGGGTACCACCGCGCGGAGCCTGCTGAGGAAGATGGTGCAAGGCGATGTGACGCTGTCGGCCGTGCGCCTGATCGAAGGGTGGACCTTCAAGCAGTTTCGTACCGAACTGGCCCGGGCCGAGAGTCTCAAGCCCGACAGTGCCGGCATGACGGATGCGCAGATCATGGCTGCGCTCGGCGAACCGGGCGTCGCCGCCGAGGGTCGCTTCTTTCCCGATACGTACACCTACGACAAGGGCAGCAGCGATCTCGCGGTGCTTCGCCGCGCACACCGCGCCATGAAGAAGCGCCTCGACGAAGCGTGGGTCCAACGCGCCGCCGATACGCCCCTGCGCACCACGGAGGACCTGCTCACGCTCGCATCCATCGTGGAGAAGGAGACCGGGTTGCCCGAAGACCGCGGCAAGGTGGCCGCCGTGTTCCTGAACCGGCTCCGCCTGGGCATGCCGTTGCAGACCGATCCCGCGGTGATCTACGGTCTGGGTGAAAACTTCGACGGTAACTTGCGCCGGCGTGACCTGGCGGCGGACGGCCCTTACAACACCTATCTGCGCGCCGGCCTGCCGCCCACGCCCATCGCCATGCCCGGCAAGAGTTCGCTCCTGGCGGCAGTCAAGCCAGAGGCTATCAAGGCACTCTATTTCGTCTCGCGCGGGGACGGGACGAGCGAGTTCAGCGACGACCTCGCCACGCACAGCCGCGCGGTCAACAAGTACCAGCGGAGGCGGTGACCATGCCAGGTCGTTTCCTGACATTCGAAGGCATTGACGGTGCCGGCAAGTCCACCCACATCGAGGCGGTGGCCGAGCGTCTGCGCAGGGCCGGCGCCACGGTGATCCGCACCCGCGAGCCTGGCGGTACCGCGCTGGCGGAGGCGCTGCGCGAACTCGTGCTGCATCGCGCCATGGACGCACTCACAGAGGCGCTGCTGGTTTTCGCCGCACGCCGCGATCATCTGCGGGAAGTGATCGAACCGGCGCTGGCGCGTGGCGATACAGTCCTGTGCGACCGCTTCACTGACGCGACCTTCGCCTACCAAGGCGCCGGCCGCGGCTTCGATCTCGCCGTGCTGGACCAGCTCGAAACCTGGGTGCACGGCCCACTGCACCCTGACCTCACGCTCTGGCTGGATCTCCCCGCCCAAGTGGCAGCCGAGCGACGCGCTGCCGCGCGCGATCCCGACCGCTTCGAAGGGCAGGACCTGGCCTTCTTCGAGCGCGTGCGACGCGGCTATGCCGAGCGAGCGCAGGCTGCGCCTCATCGCATCGTGTGCATCGACTCCTCCCTGCCGCGCGAGGCAGTGTGGCGACAGATCGAGGCTGCTCTGGAGTCACGGCAATGGTAGGCACCAACGGCGCGCTGCCTTTGCCGTGGCTGCATGCGCCGCTGCGCGAGGCGCTTGCCACCCAACGGGGCCACGCCCTCCTGCTGCACGGACCGCAAGGTGTAGGGCAGTTCGAATTGGCTCTGGCTCTGGCGCAGACCTGGCTGTGCGAAGACGCGGGCGATGCCGGCCCTTGCGGACGGTGCCCGAGTTGCCGCCTGGTGCAGGCACATACGCACCCGGACCTGCTGGTGCTCCTGCCAGAGGCCTTGCGTGAATCGCTGGGATGGTCGGCCTCCGGCGAGGAGACGGACAGCGCCAGTACCGACGACAAGGCGGGCAAGCGCAAGCCCAGCAAGGAGATCCGCGTCGATGACATCCGTCAGGCGATCGGCTTCGCGCAGACCACGTCTGCACGGGGACGCGGCAAGGTCGTCGTGCTTCATCCCGCGGAGCTGATGAACAGCGTGTCGGCCAACGCCCTGTTGAAGACGCTCGAAGAGCCGCCCGGCGCCGCTCGGTTGCTGCTGTCTTGCGCGGCCCCCGACCTCCTTTTGCCCACCATCCGCAGCCGCTGCCAGGCAGTGGCGGTGCCGCTTCCACAGCAGGAGGTCGCGAGCCGGTGGCTGGCCGAACAGTCGATCGCTCAGCCCGAGGTGCTCCTGGCCGCGGCAGGCGGGCAGCCCCAGGAGGCGCTGGAGTGGGCCCGGGAGGGATTGGATGCGCGCCAGTGGCTCGACCTACCTCAGCAGATTGCGAGAGGCGAACCGGGGCCATTGGCCGGCTGGCCACTGCCTCGCGTGATCGACGTGCTTCAGAAGCTGTGCCACGACGCCATGCGCGTGGCTGCTGGTGCGCAGCCACGTTACTTTCCGCGGCAGGCGTTGCCGCCGCCCGTGCCGCTTGCCAGGCTGTCGGCCTGGGCGAAGGAACTGCAAAAGGGCGCTCGCCATGCCGACCATCCGTGGAATGCGGGGCTGCTGGTCGAATCTTTCACGCAGCAGGCCCACGAGGCACTTGCCTTTTCCGGATGAGTCCCCCCTCGGCCAGAAGCATTTGGCTACACTGGCTCGATGAACGAAACCACACCGCGCACCCCTGTCGCGGGCACGCCGGCGAGCACGGCCCGCCCAAGCGTGATCCAGCTGGTGTTTCGTGAGAAGGGCGCGCTTTACGCCGCCTACATCCCGCTCTTCGGCGAAGGCGGCCTGTTCGTACCCACCACGCGCGACTACAAGCTGGGCGAGGACATGTACCTGCTGCTGTCGCTGCCCGATGATCCGCAGCGCTACCCCGTGGCGGGGAAGGTCGCGTGGATCACGCCGGCCAACGCTTCCGCGGGCCGCACGCAGGGCGTTGGAGTGCGCTTCCCCACCGATGAGAAGACGCGCCTGCTCAAGGTGAGAATCGAAGAAGTTCTCGGCACTGCCATCTCTTCCAACAAGCCGACGCAGACAGTCTGAAGCCCATACGGTTGGAGTGAGCTCCTGCTGCTTGGGAGCCGGCTCGAACCTTGCCACTGAGCCTCTTGTCCGCGCCCTGTCGTTCGCGTGTCGATCATGTTTGTTGACTCCCACTGCCACCTGAGCTTTCCCGAGCTGGCGGCGCGCCTGCCCGAAATCCGTGCGGAGATGAAGGCCGCTGGCGTGGACCGTGCCCTTTGCATCTGCACTACGCTCGAAGAGTTCGAGGACGTGCATCGCCTTGCTGCGGGCTGCGAGGAGCTCTGGGCCAGCGTCGGCGTGCACCCGGACACCGAGAACATGGCTGAGCCAAGTGTCGAGGACCTCGTCGCGCTGGCTGCCCGCTCCAAGGTCGTGGCGATCGGCGAGACCGGGCTCGATTACTACCGGCTCAATGGGCGCAGCGAGGCTGAGATGGAATGGCAGCGCGAGCGCTTCCGGGTCCATATCCGCGCCGGCCGGCTGACCGACAAACCCCTGGTGATTCACACTCGAAGCGCTTCGCAGGACACGCTGGCGGTGCTGCGCGAAGAAGGGGGCAACGCCGCGCGCGGCGTCTTCCACTGCTTCACCGAAACGATGGAAGTGGCGCGGGCGGCACTGGACCTGGGCTTCTACATCTCCTTCTCCGGCATCCTCACGTTCAAGAATGCCCAGGATCTGCGCGACGTTGCGCGCTACGTGCCGCTGGACCGTTGCCTCATCGAGACCGACAGTCCCTACCTTGCGCCCGTACCGTTTCGCGGCAAGACCAACACCCCGGCGCTGGTTCCGCATGTCGCCCGGCAACTCGCCGACGTCAAGCAGGTCCACGTCGAAGAGGTGGCCTCGGCGACATCGAGGAACTTCGAGGTGTTGTTTGGCCTTCCGCCTTGGCCGGCTCGGCAGTAAGGCGGCGCCCGTCTCAGCTTGGTGAGCGTTGTCAGCGAACTTCTGACATGTTCTTTGGCCGCGACCCGACTGCCACATCTTCGAGCGGTCTCTACAGTCTCTTCATCGGCGGTTGCCGACAGCAGGAGATCTTCAGATGGACGAGACCACGCAGGTAGCCAACCCCTTCGCACTGATGCTGAACCCGGCTGACGTGATCGCTGCCATGGAAAGCTCCGAGCGACTTGGGCGACTGCAACGCCGCATCTGCAAGCCGCTGGACAAGCCGATGATTCCCCACGAGGCAGGGGAGGCCAACAGTTTCGACCGCGACGTCGAGGCCAGCGAAGACCCCGAAAGCTGACCGGGAACATGCCCTGCTGAGCAAGGCAGGGCCCGTACGCAGTACGCTGGCGCGGCGTACTTACTCCCGGGCAAGGAGTCGACGTGCAGCCCCCGGCCTTTCGCACCTTGCTGTATCGATATTTTTTCTTCGGCTGGTTGTTCAAGGACGCCAGCCGGGGTGACCTGATGGAGCGAACAGCCGCTTGGCGCCACAACCAGGCGCACGCACACTGGCTGCTGACCTACATGCGCCGATGGCTGTGGTGCGGCGCGTTGCTCTACGGTCTCGGTGGCTTCTTCGAGTTGATGCTCAACCTGCCGGCGCTCTCGGCGTTCTTCTACGTTCCGGGCGCACTGAGCGTGCCGGTCAATGCAGTGATCGGCGCCTTGTGGATCGGTCTCAAGGCACTGCCCGGCCCGTTCTGAGCGGCGAGACGATCCCCTCGTTTGCCACCCGGCAGTACATCTCGTGTACCGATGCCGGCAGCACACGCCGGCGGCTCAGTGCCCAAGGCAGGCCGCGCAGCGTCTGGCTCAGAGCCGGCATGAGCAACCCCCATCCGGATGCTTCGCCCACCACGTGTCGCGTTTCGCGCCATGCACTGCGCCACGGCAGGCGCATGCACGCAATCCACATCCGGTTGCGTGCCAGTGCGATGTGCCGAGCCTTGGGGTCCCGCGAAGGGGAAGGGTGGTGGTGCGTCACCACAGCGTCGGCGTACACGATGCGCCAGCCGCGTGCTGCGAGGTCCAACCCGAGCAGCAGTTCCGCGGCGCCGAGGAACAGTCGCGGCTCGTAGCCGCCCGCCTCGCGAAACGCTTGCGTGCGCATCACTGTGGCGCCTGCCATGAACGAGATGAGTGCCGGGCCCGGCAAGCCCGTTGAGTCCAACGGGCTGCGTGCCATCACCTCGCAGGTGGGGTCGAGCCGCTGCTCGTCGCCCACGAGCACGCGTGCCGACAGGGCGCCGACTGCCGGATGGGCATCCAGCAGGTCCGCGGCGCGGGACAGCGCGCCTGGCGCCCACCATGTGTCATCGTCACAGAAGGCGACGTAGGGCGTGCGCACGAGCACGACGCCAGCATTGCGGCCCGCTGCGCCCAGGTTGTGTTCGCAGCGCACGCACTGAGCCGGTAGGCCCTGCAGCACGGTCGTCACCGTGCAGGGCCGCGATCCGTTGTCGACCACGACGATGGGCGGCTGTTCCGGCAGCCGCAACAGCCGCTCGAGCGTGCGTGCGAGCTCGTGTGGCCGGTCATGGGTGAGCACCACCACGCTCGCACGCGCGTCAGCCATGGCCCGGCTCCTGCAAGCGCCAGCAGCGTTCGGGCTGGGCCGCGTCCTCATAGCCTCCTGGTCCGAATCCGTGCAACTGGCTCGCATACGCCTGAAGCGCCTCGGCCTTGGCTTGCGCAGCCCTGGTCATGAGGAGACGGTCGTTGCTTGCGACGCGCGCGGGAGTGGCCTGAATCCCTTGCGCTGCGAGATCCGCTAGCCGGTGCTGGAGCACGCCCGGCATGCCTCGGTAGAGAACGTCCTCGTAAGCCACCGCTTCGAAGCGCAGCACGGCAAGCGCTTGCCGGCAGGCCACATGAGCCAGCACGTGATCGGAGTGGTACAGGCCCAGCGGGAAGAACACGAGTGGTGGTGCGTGCTGGCGCAGCATCTGTTCCAAGGCACGGGCGACCTCGTCGGGCATAGGAGTCTCACCGTACTGGCTGTCGCAGAAGTCCATCCACAATGGCGTCGCCTCAAGGCGGGCGAGGGCACGGCGGTCTTCCTCACGCCTGGCGGCCATGGCGGAACGTGCATCCGAGTACCCGCAACGCTCATCCCAAGGGGTCCGCATGCGGCTGTCGGTCGGCGTACCGGCGAAGAGGGTGGCGACCGTGCAGCCCGGGTTCGCGGCCAACCAGGCCCCGCAGCCCAGCACGGCATCGTCGAGGTGGGGCGAGATGACGAGAGCAGCCACTACGCCCTCGCCTCGACGAACAGGCTCTCGCGCGGACGGTTGTCCAGCGAGGCGATCTCCGCATGGTGGCTTGCTGTGCGACCGAACTCGCACCGCTGTACATCCCGAAAGCCCGCAGCCCACAGCAGCTCGCGCACGAAGTCGAAGGTGAACGGAGTGCGCACGGAGCCGTACCAGATTATCTGTGTCACCAGCTTCGCGCCGATGCAGTGCGCGTGCTCGTCGGGCACATGGAAGTAGGCAGCGTCGCCGCGCAGGTAGGCTTGGATCGCGCGCTCCAGATCGGGCAGCCCAAGCCTCAACACACCCGCGGGCTTGATCACGCGCTTGAGTTCGGCGAGCGCCACGGGTATGTCAGGCCAGGGCAGATCCTGGAGCGCGTGGATGGCGACTGCATAGTCGACCCATGCATCCGGCAGCGGCAGGCCCTCGCGTATGTCCATGCACAAGTCGACGCCGGGCCCCGGCCGAAAGTCGGAGTTGATCCAGCCGGGCGCCGGCTTGGGGCCGCAACCCCATTGCAGTCGCCGGACCTCGGCAGCGTGGTCTGGAAGAGGCGCGGTCATCGTGACTCGACCGGTATGCGTCGGGGTGTCATCGAATCTCCGATGAAACGGATTGGCAAAGCAGGCTTGCCGACCCCAGTGCTGAAGAGCAGTTTGCGTGCCCAAGGCGGCGCAGAAGACACCGCAGAGCACCATCTCGCGCGATGAACGATCATTCGGACTACGCCGTGCGGCGGGACCAAGGAGAACTGGCTTGACACGCCTGCTACATACCCAGCGCGGCCTGGAGCGCGCCGCCCTGCGCGGCATCCGCCGTGGCATCGAGAAGGAAAGCTTGCGTGCACGCGACGGGCAGCTCGCCTTGACACCCCATCCCAGTGCGTTGGGCTCGGCATTGACACATCCGAACATCACCACGGATTTCAGCGAATCTCAGCTCGAGCTCATCACGGGCGTACACGGGGACGTGCAGGGGTGCCTCGACGAATTGGCTCGCATCCACCAGTTCGTGTACCGGGCGATTGGCGATGAGCAGCTGTGGGTCGGCAGCATGCCGTGCGTGTTACCAGCTGACGAGACCATTCCCATCGGTCGCTATGGCGTATCGAACGTCGGGCGCGCCAAAAGCGTCTATCGCGTGGGCCTTGGACATCGCTACGGCAAGCGGATGCAGACCATCTCCGGCATCCACTACAACTGGTCCATGCCCGGTGTGTCGACCGAAGCCTACTTCGGGCTGATCCGCAATTTCCGTCGGCATTGCTTTTTGCTGCTGTACTTGTTCGGCGCATCGCCTGCGGTCTGTTCGAGCTTCGTGCTCGGACGCGAGCATCGACTCCAACCCTTGCGCGACCACACCCTGTACTTGCCGCACGCCACTTCGCTGCGCATGGGCCGTCTGGGCTACCAGAGCGATGCACAGGCCGCGCTGTCGGTGAGCTACAACTGCCTCGAAAGCTATGCGGCCTCGCTGCACGGGGCACTCACCAGGCCGTATCCGCCCTACGAGGCACTGGGCATCGTGAGCCCCGGCGGCGAGTACGTCCAACTGGCGACCAGCCTGCTGCAGATCGAGAACGAGTTCTACGGAACCATCCGGCCCAAGCGCGTGATCCGTTTCGGCGAGCGGCCGCTGCACGCGTTGCGCGAGCGCGGCGTCGAGTACGTGGAGGTCCGCTGCATGGATCTCGATCCGTTCGAGCCCTTGGGCATCAGCGCCGAGACCATCCGGTTTCTCGACGTGTTCCTGCTGCACTGCCTGCTGACCGACAGCCCACCCGATACGCCGCAGGAGATCGCGGCACTGGCACGCAACCAGCACCGAACTGCCGAGCGCGGCCGCGAGCCGAAACTGCAGCTCGAACGCGGGGCGCAGACGGCGACGATGGCCGAGTGGGGCGGGCAACTGCTCGATGAGTTCATGCCGATCGCCGAGGCCATCGATGCGCTGGACCGCGGGCACGGCCATCGCAACGTGGTCGATTGGGCGAGGCGCATGCTGCAGGAGCCGGATCGATTGCCGTCGGCGCGCATGCTGCACACGATGGAGAGCGAGCACGACGGTTCGTACACAGGCTTCATCGGCGCACGGTCAGGGCACATCAGGCACTCGTTGATGGCACAACCGTTTCCGCCCGACTTGCAGGCGCATTTCGAGCGCTTGGCGCTGGACTCCTTGCAGGAGCAGCAGCGCATGGAGGGTGGGGAAATGATCCCGTTCGAAGCGTTCCGGCAGGACTATCTCTCATCGCACAGGCTGGTGGTCTGACGCCAAGCGGCATCGCGCGCCTTTCCGGCATCGAGCCTGTATGCGTTGCGACAGCGTCCCCTCGGGGCGCGTCGCGCCCGCCGCCCCTGCGTTTGTGATGCTTGTGGGCGCCACCCCTGCTTTGGGGGGTGGCCGCTCCTCCACACTTCGACACAATCGCGGCCAAATCGAAGAGGGGTAGAGATGGGAAGGAGACGCAGGGCCGCGGGTCTGGTGCAGATCTGCGCGCTGTTGCTGGGGGGGATGATGAGCGCCTGGGCGGCAGAGCCCGCCGCGTCTGCCGCGGCGGCCAGTGCCGTGGTGTCCCGGGCGCCGCAGACCCGGCTCGAAGACTACTACCTCCTGGCCCTTTCCCCGTCCGAGGGCGTGGCTGTCCTGCGCGGCCCTGATCGTCGGCTGGTCACGCTGCGTGTGGGGGCGACACTTCCTCCTGCCAAGGCGCGCTTGGCCCAGGTCCTCGGCGACCGCCTCCGCTTCGACACCGTTGATGAAAAGGGTAACCGAGAGACCGCGTGGATGATTCGCGCGGCCCAGCCCGAGCAACTTCCCGAGGTTCAGAGGGTGAGCGGTGTAATGCCCTTGCCCCCCACCTCCGCTTCCGGCGCACAAGTCATCGCACCGCTGCCTTCAGCGAAGACCGCCAAGTAGGGTCTTCACAGGTGCTCACGGAACGGTTGATTGCAGCGCGTGGGGTGCTACGCCGGTTTGCGGCGTGCGCCCTTCTGCTTTGGACTTGCATCGGCGTGACGGTGCGAGCCGATGCGCCTGCGCCTGCAAGCTTTCCGTCAACCGGAGGCCATGTCGCTTCCTATGCCGGCAGTCGTGGCAACGTCGCTGTCGTCCAGCTCCGAGGTGACTATTCCAAGATGCTCCCGGGCGGCGCATTGAACGTTGAGCCGCGCACGCAGATCTCCAAGGAGTTCTACAAGAACTTCGCCGACCAGTACGACTTCCTCGTCGTGTTTTCGAACTTTGAGTTCGACACCGGCGATGCGAAGGCCTTCTACATCGGCGTCCGCAACGACACGAAGGGCCTGGGCACACGGCAGTTCGACAACTCAACCTACTTCGGCAGCGCCGGTCGCTTGCAGGGGTACATCGACATGGCAGCGCTCAGCCGCTACCACCTTGAGCCCAGCGATCCGCGTTTCGAGGACGTGCTGTACGTACTCGCCCACGAGATGCTGCATCGCTGGGCCGCCCATGTACGCTTCATCGACAGTACCGGCCAACCCAACACTTCGCTGCTCGGGCGCGACGGTTCGCACTGGTCTTTCCTGCTCGACACCGGCGGTTCAGTGGAGTATGGAAACCGGTGGGCCGATAACGGCGACGGCACGTTCACAAGCAAGCCGGATCGCCAGTTCTATAGCCCGCTGGACCTGTACCTGATGGGCATGTTGAAGAAGGAGGAGGTTCCTCCCTTCTTCTATATCGAGAGCCCCGGTGCCAATGCCACCCGTCTGCCGGAGGCCGGCGTCATCATCTCCGGCGTGCGTCGCGACGTGACCATTGACCAGGTCATCGCTGCAGAAGGTGCGCGCGAGCCCGACGCAGCCACCTCCCAAAAGCAGTTCCGGCTCGGTTTCGTGCTGCTCACGCGCCCCGACACCGCGGCGAGCGATGCCGATCTGCAAGCCGTCAACGCAGTTCGCCAGGCTTTCGAGACACGCCTGGCTGCCTTAACGGGCGGCAAGGCACTCGCCCATGCCTTCCTGGAGCCGAAGCGGCTCACGCAGGCGGCCGATCCCTCCGTGCTGCAGTCAGCTGAGGCCGTGCCCGGTGCGAGCGCTGACGTAAACGGGGCACTTACATGGTTGCGTGGCAAGCAGGAAGTGCAGGGCGCTTGGCAGGACAATCCTTTGACACGCCTGCGCGACACCGTGGTCGTCGCATCGGCACTTGGCAACGTAGGCGTGAACCAGCAAGCGGCGGTCGACAGGGCCCTGTCCTGGCTCACTGGGCAGCGGGTGACGAACACCGACTACGTGGCCCGGCGCATCCATTCGCTTGCGGCAAGAGCAACCGAGACCGACTGGGCCCAACTCGCCGCCATGCAGAACACCGATGGTGGATGGGGCGTGGCCCCCGGCTATCAGTCCACCCCACTCGACACGGCCTTGGCGGTGCTGGCCATGTCGCTCGATCCCAATCCTGCCAGGCAGGCTTTGGCGCGCGAACGAGCCAAAGCCTTTCTGGTCTCCAAGCAGAACACCGATGGCGGTTGGTCGCACGCGGTCAGCGGAGGTAGCCGTACGGCCACCACGGCACAGGCCATCCGGGCTCTGTCCATGCTCGATGCACCGGTTCAGGTGGTCAGCGCGGCACGGTTCCTTGCCGCACGCCAAAACCCGGACGGCGGCTTCGGGGACAGCCCGAGCACGACGCATGACACGGCCAACGTCGTGCTGGCCCTCGCCGCAGCGGGCCACCTCGACTCTGTGCGTGCACTCGACGCGTTCCGCTTCCTGAACGCAACCCAGCACCTTGACGGCAGCTGGGATGGGAGCGTCTACGCCACGGGTTTGGCGGTGCATGCGCTTGGCGCTGCCAGCGCCTACAACTGGGCGGCGAGTTCCTTCCAGGTGTCTCCCGGCAGCGTGAAGGACGGCCAGCGTGTCACCTTGTCCGTCCTCGTCGGAAACAACGGGACGGTGCCTGCTCCCGCAACCACGCTGCGTGTATACGACGGCGACCCCTCCGGGGCCGTCGTCGTCGATATCCCCGTTCCGCCACTGCAGCCTGGAAGCTCGTCCTTGGTGCGCGGCACTTGGTCCACCTTCGGGCACAACGGCAATCACTTGCTCACCGCCGTCGTCGACCCAGAGGCGGTCGGTGCAGAGCTTTCGCGGGTCGACAACGTGGCGACCGCGCGCTTGGCCGTCGCACCCGCGCCGGTGGAGCCAGACCTTGCTGTGGCCACGACCGACGTACAGGTCATGCCGTCCGTGGTCAATAGGCTTCCGTCGACAGTGAACGTACTGGCCCAGCTTTCCAATATCGGCCAGACCGACGCGCTGGGCGTGAAGGTGCGGCTGCTGATGGGCACAAGCGCCGCGAACATGGCGTTGGTGGACGAGAAGGTGGTGAACCTGCTCGGCCGCAGCACTGTTCCCGTGAGCATTTCGGTGCAGTTGACCAAGCCTGGCCGGCACCTGCTGGCTGTTGTGCTCGATCCGGAATCGTCGGTGGCTGAGAGTGATCGCACCAACAACCGCGCCGAAGCGGCCATCGAAACGGTGACTTCCTACGACCCCGCGGCCCTTTCCGGCGATTTGGTCGTACCGGCTTCGACGGTGAGCGTCGGCAGCGATGTCACCCTCAAGGCGACCCTGCGCAACTACGGAACAGCCGACACGCCACCCTTCCAGGCGGTCTTCACGGTAGGCGACGGCACCACTACGCGAGAGGTCGAACGCCTGTCCGTGCAACTTGCAGCGGGAGATAGCAAGACCCTCTCGTTGCCATGGCGCGTGGACTTGACCGGGACGCTCGATTTCAAGGTGGTCGTCGATCCTTTGGCGGCCCTGGCGGACATCGACCGATCCAATAATGAGGCTCACGCAGCCTTCTCCTCGCAGGTCTCCGTCGGCCCCAATCTCGCTGTCAGTTTCCGAGAGTTCCAGTCCACGCCCGATCCTGCAAACGAAGGCTTGCCGCTCACGCTGAAGGCGGTGTTGCGCAACATAGGCAACCAGACCGCGCAGAACATCGAGTACGGCTTCTACGAAGGCGACCCAGCGACGGGGGGCGTGCTGCTAGCTCCGTTGCAGGTTGTTTCGGGCCTGGCGGCCGGCCAGGCGGCCGAGGTGAGCGTGAACCTGCCGAAGGTCATGGGCACCTCCGATCGCCTGTACTTCGTGGCTGCGGATCCGGGCCACAAGATTGCGGAGGTCTCCACCGCGGACAACACCGCGTTCCGCGTGGTTGAGGTGCGTTCGCTGCCGGATCTGGCGGTCTCTACGGGCAGCATCGGGGTCACTCCCGGCGCACCGAAGCCCGGCGACACGCTGACCGTAACCGTGGATGTGCAGAACCTGGGACAACAGGCCGCTCGCAACGTCGTGGTGCGCCTGCTTGACGGCGATGCTTCCGCAGCCACTCTTGCGCAGCAGACGATTGCTACCGTCGAGGCACAGACCGTAGGCCGCGCGAGCTTCAGCCTCACGCTGCCCGCTCAGACAACGGCGCGCTCGCTGACGGTGGTGCTTGACCCCGACAACACCGTGGAGGAGGGCCGCGAGGATAACAACGCAGCCACGCGCCACCTCACGGTGCAAAGCGGTACGGCATTCGTGTCCGAGCCGTACTTCTCTCCCAATGGCGACGGTGTCAAGGACGAAACCACCTTCGGGTTCCGGCTGGGCTCCGCCACTGTGGCAAAGGTGCTGGTCGTCAACGAGCGCAGCGAAGTGGTGCGCACATTCGCGCGTTCGGGTGCGGAACCGCAGCAGGAGGGCTCCGTGGTATGGGACGGCCGCGATGACGACGGCCGCATCACGGCCGACGGCACCTATCGCTTCCGAGCCCAGGCTGCAGACGGCAGCGTGCAGGCGGAAGCCACAACCATCCTCGACACCAACCGCACGCCCATCCTCAGAGCATCGGGCACCCCAGCCGAGTACTACCGCAACCTGAGTTGCCGCATCGATGGCCTCCAGGAGTGGACCACTTCGCTTGACGAGCAATCGGTCTTCGCTTTCGCTCAGACTTACGGCAACCCGGTCGGCTCCCAAGGACTGATTCGAATCTCGCTGCAAGGCGGGGATCTGACGACCGTCGTGCCCCAAAGCTTCGTCGTTGCAGGGGGAAACCGACCGCTCCAACAGCTCAGCGCATCGGACCGCGGCGATCGCGTGGCCTTCACTCGTGTGATTGATTCCACCCAGAACACGCAGGAGATCTGGTCCGTGGCGGGAGACGGATCGGCCTTGCGCATGCTGGCTACCAATGCGGCACAGGCGCCTGCCAATGACCGCTTCTACAGCGTCGGGCACCTCATCGTGACGCCAGACGGTTCCGCGGTGATCGCGAACCTGTTCTTCGGTGATGAAGGCGGATTCCATTCATCGGTACGCCGCATCCCAGTGAATCCGGCCACCGGCCCGGCCACGGTGCTGTTCGATCAGGGCGCTGGTGGTGCTCAGGTGTACGACATGGCCGTCGCGCCGAACCGACGCCGGGCGCTGGTCCGCTACTGGGACCGCCACAATGGCTGGCGCAGTGGGCTGGCCATCCTCGACTTTGAAACGGGCCAGTTCATCGCAGCGCCGGAGGGGCTGTACACGCCAGTGAGCAGTCCGCTCGTCAAGTGGTCGCCCGATTCGCGCCATTTCATCCTCTACAGCACTGCCGAAGACATGGGGGTCGAGGCGGGCAACCACATCGACTTCGACTTCGATGTGTTCGACAGCGAGTTCAACCTGCAGAAGCGGTTCAGGACTGCGCAAGGCCCCGGTGATGACTCCTGGTACAGCGGCGAGGTGAGCGGCCCGGAGTGGTCCAGCGCCGGTGACGAGTTCGCCTTCACCCATGACCCCAACCCCTTTGGCTGGTACGGCGAGACGTTCGCCAGCGACTTCGCATCCTCGTCGGCCGTCGGCGGCGGGTCGGGCGGTAGTCGGAAGACTCTGTACCGGGCCAACATCGCCCAAGGCACGCTGACCACGGTGCCAGTGGACCCCAGCGTGCTGGCTGCTCCCTACGGTGGCTCCGCCAGCAACCTGCTGTTGTGGGGCCCCAACGACCGCACTTTGATGAAGGGCTGGGCGGGTTACACCGAGGGTGACCGTTTCATCGACGGGCACAGATCCATCCATGCCGACACCGGCGCCTCCGTGGCCCTGTTCGGCAAGTGGTGGTCGCAGGAGACGAACCCCTATAGCCAGAACATGTCGGTGTCGGGCTTTGCCCCCAGTGGCCGTCGGCTGTTCTTCACGACCTACCGCGATTCCACCAATGCACAAAGCGCGTGCTACTCGCCAAACGGGTACCCGCAACTCTTCGCCTTCGAGTCACTGCAGAACCTGGTAGCGGACCTTCAGCCATTGCGTGACCCTCGGGTGGGCGGCATTGTGGTCAAGGGCACTGCGGCAGACCTCAACTTGACCGGCTACCGCATCGAGTACGCCGATACGCGCACGCCGAACGACTGGCATCCGGTTGCCGCACCCGGCAGCGAGCAGAAACTCGGCACCACGCTTGCCACCTGGGTCCCGCCTTCCTATGGCACCTTCTTCCTGCGGTTGACCGTGAGCGACCGGGCCGGCAACAGCGCCCAGGCTCTGCGTCGCGTGACCTGGAGCGACACGCCCGCCATCACGGACCTGATCAAGAACCACGATTACATCTCGCCCAACGGCGACGGTGTGCAGGACAGGCTCGAACTGAGTTATCGAGTGCTGGAGCCAGTACACCTCGCTTTCGAAGTACGCCGAGAGGACGGCACCCGCGTACGGATGGTAGAGCGCGACCACGCAGCCATCGGTAGCGATTTCAAGTTCGAGTGGGATGGTCGTGATGACGCGGGGCGCCAGGCGCCGGACGGCAAGTACACACTGCGGGTTCTCGACTACGAGTTCCCCTTCCAGGTGGATACCGTGCCGCCAGACGTGCAACTCACGGGCAGCAAGCACGGGTTCAACTTCGCGCTTCCGCCAGCGGGCGGCTTGGAGTTCGCATCTGCGTTGGATGGCCAACGGCTGGAGCGCATCGAGTTCTCCTACGCGTACTCGTCGAGCAACCCGGTCCATGTGACCGTCGCAGACGCATGGGGTGTTCAGCAGTCAAGCATCAACTACCCCGACTCTGTAGGACCCCATGTGTTCCAGTGGGATGGCAAGAGCGGCAGCAACGATCTGCCGGAAGGCGCATACACCGTACGGTTCCTCGACAGCCATGGAGCCGTCCTCGGAGAGTTCGTTGCCGATGTGTCCCGGTCTGAGGCTGCTACCCGCATCTCGTATCGCCCCGTGCTGACTGCCGGCGCTCCGTACGATGTCGCGCCCTTCGGCATGCTGACCAAGGACTCCTTGCTCGACATGGACGCCCTCACGCTCGAGTACGGGTGGGGGGATCCCCCTGCGGACTGGGCTGCGGGCTTCAAGCAGCGGCGCGAGCAGCCCCTGCCCAAGGACCTCACGCTTGCCAGTGTGCTTTCACAGGATGACGAAGGCACGCCGATGGCAAAACTAAGCGGCTCCGTCAAGGCAGCGGCGTACGCGGGCCTGCGCCTGCGTGCCTTCACGCAGGACCGGGCGGGGAACGCAAGCATCGTTGTGAGCGACTACAACGATGGCCATGACCTCGTTTTGGGGCAAGGATCCGCAATCCATTGGGATCCCTTACATCCGGAGAAGTCAAAGACCGTCAGGTTCGATGGGGTAGGGAACTACTCCGCGGCCGTCGTTCCGACGACGACGCGGACGCCGGACCTCCCGCCCACTTACCAGCTGCGCACCCTGCAACTCGAGTTCGCGGACAACGCGCCCACCCCGCTGCGCCGCTTGGAACTGCGTCATGCCTTCGTGCCCGTGCCTGAAGCCACGGACGATGAGCCCTGGGTGCCGGTGGTCCTTCCAAACGAGGAGAACCTGTCGCGCGTCCAGTGGACGAAGGTGCCCTTGCGTGGTCTCGCTCCGACGGAAGTCCGGGAAGGCATCACGGAGCTGTCCGATGCGCCTCACGCCATCTCCTTCGCGTGGCAGCTACCACACACTCGGCGAGGCGTGTGGATGTGGCGGCTCGTGGGAACTTCAGACGACGGCCGCGACCTGGTGTCCAACACCTACTTCACGGCGGTCATGGGAGAGGCGTGCGGCGACCCGCCGCCCTCGAGCTGGGGCACTCGGCACGAGCCCGCACAGTGGTGCGATGTCGAGCCGTCGCAACTGGCCAGCATGGGCTTCTTCGTTCCCAAGCTTTCGAAGATCTATCCGCACGTGGTCGCGGGTAGCCGTCTGCTCCACGTTCGTGCCGACGGCTCGAAGGACTTGATGTCGGAGATCAGTGGCGACAACCTGAAGAATCCGATCTACTTCAGTACGATGGCCAGCACGCGGGAGTGGACCGTGGGCCGCCACAGCTTCGAAGCGCAGGTGTTCAGCTGTGGGCAATGGAGAACGGTCGCTCGTCCGTTCCTCTACGTCAACCATGCGCCCCCTTCCATCCAGATCAAGGCCCCCGTCGAGGGCCAAAAGATGTGCGCTTCCCGCATCCCGACCGACCAGGGAACGGCCGGTTACCTTCCGTTCGAGGTGGAGGTCACCGAGCCGTACGGAGCGTCGCGCGGCTTGCAGCGCCAGCGTGGCTCTCAGTGGCCGGATCGCGGTCCGGTCGCTGGCTCCGGCGAGGAGTTGAAGCTGTGCTCCGTCATTCCGGGCGCCTGTGACGATTGGGGGCCCCTGGCCTGGTCGGAAGTTCCCCGGAACATGGACGTCTATCCGAACAACCGTGGCCTGGCGTCGAAGGCGGCCACGGGCACGATGTTGCTGTACGGGATGGACCGCGGCACCAAGTTCGAGCTCAGTTTCGATCCGCTGCGCGAAGCGGTGACCGGACGCTTGTCGGTGTATGGCCCGAGCGGACATCTTGCGTGTACTCAGGTGACGGTCGATGTCGATGGCGCTGTCGATGCCCAATCGGTCATCGACCGTACGCTGTTCTCCCCCAATGGGGATGGCGTGCTGGATGATGCGTCGGTCACGGTGTCGGCCTTCGAGCCCATCACCGTGAAGGTCGTAATCGTGCGCGCGTTCCGTGATGCGCGGACGAATCTCGTCACCGTCATCCCTGGGCCATCCGTGACCACGCTGGCCGCCGACGTCGTGATGAACGACGGCGATCGCCTCTTCCCATGGGATGGGCGTGACAGTGCCGGACACGTGGCGCCGGACGGGGGCTACGCGTTCCGCACCACCATGGTTGATGGGTGTGGCAACGAGAAGATCGACATCCGCTACCTGGAACTCGACAACACGCCGCCGGCTATTGCGGTCGATAGCCCCAAGTCCGGTGCCTCCGTACCGATCGAGTTCACTGTGACGGGCACGGTCTCGGATCTGCACCCCCTGCGCTACGAGGCCGCCGCCATCTCCGAGCTCAGTCCTGATGCAGCGTACGCATTGCCCGGGTTGGGCAGATTCAACGCGCCGCACATCGATCTTGCCCGCTGGAACACGGCCGGCCTGACCGGTGGGGCACGGGTGGTCGTCAAGGCTTTCGACGGTGCCGGCAACAGCACCACGCGAGAGGTGCCGATCATGCTTACCGAGCCGGTCGAGCTGATTTCCGGCTTCAACCCGGCTCCCAATCCGTTCTCGCCCAATGGCGATGGCCGGCGCGAGAAGGTTTCACTTCTGTATTCGCTCACGCGCTCGGCCCATCTCACGCTGGACCTTGTGCGAGCCTCCAACGGCGCCAAGATCAAGACGCTGATGAGCCGCATGCCGGCCCCCGCGGGCAATGGCGCCGCGGTATGGGATGGCCGCAATGCGGTCAACGAGATCGAACCCGATGAAGAGGTTGCCGCCGTGCTGACCGCCGAGGTGCTCGCCGACGGCGAAGTCACGGCCCGCCAGGTCGCGCATACCGGTTTCACGCTCGACAAGACCGCGCCACAGATCAGGTTCACGCTGCCCAAGGGCCCGGTCACCACCGCGCGAAGTGGCGTCGCGGCGTCGGCCACTGACCCCTTGTTTGCCGACGCCACACTGTCGCTGTCGGTGAACGGGGGCCCGTTCGTCGCGATTGCGCAAGCACAGGACGAAAGCGGCACCTTGCTCGCAGGTCTGGAGGACGTCCCTGAAGGACCCGTCCGCTTGCAGGTCAAGGCCAGCGACCGCGCGGAGAACGAGGCTACCGAAACCCTCGGTGTCATCATCGACCGCACCGCACCGGTCGTCACGCTCTCCACGCCCGTGGCGCAGGCCTACATCAGTGGCCTGAAGCAGCCATATTCGATCGAAGGGACCGTGGTCGAACTCCACCCGGCGCGCTACCAGCTGTTGCTGGGCCAAGGTGCGCCGCCTGCGCCGCAGGCGATCTTGTTCGAGGCCACCGGTCTGCCGGCTTCGAACAAGCTGTACACCTGGGATCCGCGGACCGTGGCCGATGGCCCCTACACGCTCACCCTCAGCGCCCTCGACCAAGCTGAGCTCACCGGTGTCTTGAGCGTGCAGGTCACGGTTGACAACACGCCCCCGGTAGCCGCCATTGAGGCAAGCGGCTCGCCGATGTACGTGCGCACCGGAACGACGGTGAAAGGCACGGCCACCGACACCAACTTCCAGAGCCACATCCTGGCGCTGGCCCCCGGACGCATTGCCAGCGCCTCGCGCTGGAGCGAGATCGCACGGGGCGCCACTGAGGTCTCAGCGGCCGCGCTTGCAACCTTCCAGGTGCAGCCCGCCGATGGCTCCTATGTGCTGCGTCTCATCGTCACCGACAAGGCGGGCAACGAGTCGACGGCCCTGCAGGAAGTGATCGTCGACAACACGGCGCCCGCTCAGGTGCTTGGGCTCAAGGCCGAGCTCAAGGACCGCCGCGATGCTCATGTGAGCTGGAGCGCCTCCTCCGAAGCTGACGTGGCCGGCTACATCCTGCTGCGCAATGGCAGCCGCTTGAACTCCACGCTGCTCAAGACGACGGCCTATGTCGACCCCGGCATCGCCGCGGGCACCTACGTTTACACCGTCAAGGCCGTCGACCACGCGGGCAATGAGAGCGAACCATCCAACGAGGGCAGGGTGGTCGTCTCCCTGTCTCAGCCGGTCGCCCAGATCTTCACGCCGCTGCGCGACGCGTTTGCCGCCGGCCTGGTCGACGTGCGCGGCACTGCCGCCGCGCCGGCTGACTTCAAGGAATACCGCCTTTTCGTCGGCATCGGCCGCACGCCGGGTACTTGGCAGTTGCTGCGCCGCTCGCCGCTGCCGCTCACGGCCGATTCCCTGGCCGCCTGGAACAGCCTGTCGCTGGTCGACGGCACGGTTGTCACATTCAGGCTGGAGGCCGAGGACCTCTCGGGCCAGATTGCGACCGACAGCGTCGCGGTCACGGTCAAGAACACGCCGCCACACGCGCCGATCCAACTGCAGGCTGCTCCCACTGGCAACAACGTGGCGCTCACCTGGACGCCCAACACCGAGCCCGACCTCCAGGGTTACCTGCTGTACCGCGACCAGCAGCTGGCTAACGCCAAGGGCCTGGTGATCGGCAGCTTGGTGCCCTACCTCATCAAGCCCGCCCTGTACAACGACTTGGCGGTGCCCGATGGCTTGCACCGCTACTTCGTCCAGGCCATGGATTTGGCCGGCAATGTCAGCGATCCGTCCAACGAGGTCGAGGTGCGCATCGATACGCGTGCTCCGCATGTGGGCATTGCCAAGCCGGCCGACGGCAGCAAGGTAAGCCAGACCGTGGCGCTCATAGGCGAGTCGCCGGACACGGACATCGTGCGCGTGCAGTTCCAGTACAAGCTGGCCGCCGAGGCGCAGTGGACCCACCTCGCTCCCGCGCTCACCGCCGCGCCGTGGACCATCGAGTGGTCCACCGTCGGCTTGCCCCATGGCAGCTACCAGGTACGCGCCGTCGCCACCGACGAGGGTGGCCGCACTGACCCGAACCCGGGTTACATCACGCTCGTCCTTACCGACCTGCGCAAGCCCGACGCACCTACGGCGCTCGCTGCGCTCGTCACCGGCGGCAACGTCGCGCTCAGCTGGACGGCGAGTTCCTCGTCGTACACGGCGGGCTACCACATCGACCGGATCGAGCCGAACGGCAGCGTGACGCGCATCACCGGCACGCCTGTGATGGCTACCTCCTACGTCGACACGAACCGCCCCGATGCCGGTTACGTCTACCGTGTGGTCGCCACCAGCGCTGGAGGCACCGAGTCCGACCCGAGCAACGACGCGGCCGCAGTGGTGTACACGCCGGCCTTCCTGCAGCCCTACACCCCCACGGCAGACAGCTCGACAGCCATCGCTGGGCACACCGAACCGAATCGCCGCGTAGCGCTGCAGACGGCAGCCGGCGCGGAGGTGGGGTACGCCCTGTCGGACGACAGCGGCAGCTTCGCCATCGCTGCGGCGCCGCTGGGCCTCGGTGACAACCGATTCCAACTGCTGGCCACTGACGGCAAGGGCAACACCAGCAAGTCCACTGCGCTGCATGTCCGCCGTGGTATGGCTCCGGCTGCGCCTACGGGGCTCAGCGCCGGCGTGTCCAGCCACACCGTAACGCTAAGCTGGGCGGCCAACATTGAGCCGGATCTTGCGGGATACGTTCCGGTGCTCCAGCAGCAACCGCGCAGTGGCGCGATCACGATCGCGAATGCCAGTGCATCCAGCAGCTACCCATTTGGCAGTTACGCACCGGAGCAGGCGATCGATGGCAACCCATCGAGTGGCTGGATGCCGCACTATGCCCAGCCCTATGTGGGCCAGTGGCTCCAGGTGGGGCTTGCCACGCCACAGGTGATCGATGCAGTGTCGCTCGCCTGGGAGAGCAGCTACCAGACCCCCCACCAGTACCGCGTCGAAGGGTACGACGGCGAGGTGTGGGTGCCGTTGGCCACGCTGAACAACACCGACGGCAACGACACCATCGAGGTGAAGCTTGCGCGCCCCTACCGCACTGATCGAGTACGTCTGTTGGTGGTGGAAGGCGACAGCTCACTGCCCAAACTCAACGAGATCCGTCTGCATGCGCTTGCGGTGGGTGCTGACCGCACGGCGACCTTCGCCGACCTGCCCGACGGCAGACCTCACGTGGGTGTGCTGGCGGTGTCCAACCTTGGGTTGATCAGTCCGATTGCCGAGGCTCTACCGGCGGTCGGTGACGTCAACCCGCCCGCAGCGCCCGTCCTGCGGGCGCAAGCTGCGGGATCCGAAGTCCTGCTCAGCTGGAACGGACCAGACGATGCCGACGTCACCGGCTTCCAGATCAGGCGCGATGGGGCACTGGTCGCCACGCTCAGTGACGCTGCGATCCGCAGCTACGTCGATGCTGCTCGCCCGAACGGTCGCTATGCCTACACCGTGACAGCGGTCGATGCCGTGGGCAACGCAGGCGCGGAGTCCAACGTCGCACCGGTTGTCATCAACGTGACAGGCCCTGGCGCCGCCATCAGCGCGAGGGCGGGTGCCCCGGCCGAAGGGGGCGAGGTCGTGGTGACGTGGACGGTGGGGCAGGGCCCGCAGCCGGCCGCGTTCATGGTGCTGCGCGGCCTGCAGGCCGGCGGTCCCTACACCGCCGTCGCCAGTGGTGTAACCGCACTCAGCTACAGCGACACAGCGGTGTCGAACGGCACGCGTTACTACTACGTAGTCACGGGCGTCGATGCCCTGGGCAACGGCGGTGTGAGTTCGCCCGAGGTGAACGCACTGGCGCAGGACCGCCACGCGCCGGTCGCCCCCGTGCTCACCTTCCCGGGCCGCAGCCCTGGCCCGGTCGTCACTCGTCAGGCGTTCACGCCCATCATGGGCATGGCGGAGCCTGGCAGCCGATTGGTCGTCACCCGCGACGACCAGTCTGTTGGGAGCACCACGGCGCTCGCCGAGGACGCGTACGTCTCCATCAACGGCAACGGCAGCCCCTTCGACTTGAGCGCCGACGGTCGGCTCCTGTTCTTTGTGAACGGCGAATCCGTCGTCTGGACCGCCGACGGCACTCCGGTGCCATCCGCTTCGCTGAAGAGCGAGCGGTACATCGGCCAGTTCCGGTTCTCGCCCGACGGTCGTTCGGCTGCTTTGCTGAGCAACGACAGCAGTACCGGTCTCTGGTGGGTCAAGCGCTGGGATGCCGACGCCGATCGCGTGACGACGATCGGGTCGAGAACCGGATTCGGCCAACTTCGCTTCTCGCGGGAAGGCACTCAGTTGGTCGCCCCCGGCATGGACGACGCCTCCGGCGAGGCCGGCTTCGTCATCGTGGACTGGGCGACGTTGGCAAGTCGCTTCGTGGCCGCGCCTGGTTTTGAAAGCGCTGCATGGTCACCCGATGCCAGGACACTGGCCGTCGTGCGCAATGGAGAGCTGCACCTCGTCGACGTGGCGAGCTTGAACGATGCCGTGGTGGCCGGCATTGCGGCGCCCGGGGCCGTCTCCTGGCTGCCCGATGGGAGTGCGCTGGTTACGCACCAGTCCAACCCCAGCGGCAACCGCTCGGTGGTGCGGCTCACGCTGGCTGACCTCACGGTCACGCCGCTGACCTCACCGTCCGACGGCGATTACGCGGAACCCGTTCTCTCTCCCGAAGGTGATGCCTACCTGGCCTATCGAGACAGCTCCATGCTGGTCCAGCGCGGCTTCGATGGTTCAGAGCACTTGATTCATCCCTCCGTGTACCCGTACAACGGGCCGGCGGTCTGGAGCGGCACGCACACCGTCGCGTTCCAGCGCTACTGGAGCGAGGTTGCGCTCAGATCCCCGGCCGGTCAGTTCACGCTCCCGGACGTGTCCCTGCCCGTGGGCAGCAGCTTGTTCAGCGCCTATGCAGTCGACGAGGCTGGCAACGGCAGCGCAGCGGCCGCGCCGCTGGAGGTGCAACGCCGTGTCGATACGCTGCCCGACTGGAGCGTACAGGGTGGGTTCTTCTATCCGTCTACCCCGCAAGTTGGCGAAGCCACGGGTATTACGCTGAACTTCAGGAACCGCGGAACTGCCGCCCCTGAAGTGCCCGTATCCGTGATCGTCGTCGACGATCAGGGCCTGATCACGCGCCTGTCGGAGGCTCGTTTGCCTGCGCTTGCGGCGGGCGCCGAGCATGCGACTCGTCTGTCATGGACTCCGCTGCAGCCGGGCCACTACGTCGTGATCGCAGTCGTCGACCCTCACGATGCGGTGGACGAAGCGAGCAAGGACAACAACCAGGCCTCGTGGGAGCTTTACGTTACCCCTGCTGCTGACCGGCCCGCAGTCCAGGTCCAGACAGACAAGCCTCGCTATGCCGGTGGCGAGACGGTTGCAGCCACGGTCGTGCTCGTGACACCGGCCGAGCCCTTCGACGGCACGCTCGTCACACGCCTTGTGGACAGCGGCGGCACCGAGTTGGTGAAGTTCGCGCCCCGTCCCGTCGTCGGCCTGCACTACGGCGCACCGCAGACCTATACCTACGCTTGGCCGTCGGGAAGCACGCTGGCTGGCGATTACCGGGTGGTGGCCCAGCTGTCGGCGCCCCATGGCGAACCGGTGAGCGACGGTGCCGCGGTCTTTGCCATAGACCCGACCGCCGAGTTCGAGGCCACAGTAATCACGGACCGTCAGGCATACACCATCGGCGACGCTGTCAACGCCAGCGGCACCGTCCGTTACGTCCGTGGCAACCTGTTGTCGGTAAGCGCGCCCGCGGTGCTCAGCGTGTTGGCGACGGACGGCAGCGTTCTGGCGACCCGTACGCTGGATATCGACGGCCTGCTGCAGGGCAACGATTTGCGCATGGACCTCGCATGGTTGTCCGCCAGCGCCGGCACTTACAGCGCCAAGCTTCTCCTGGGCAACCCGGCCGCCCCACTGGCTTCGGCCAGTGCGAACTTTGCCGTGAGTCCGCCAGCCGTGCCCGTGATCGCCGGTAGCCTGCAGGTCGGGGGCGACGTGTTCGCCACTGACGAGGCGATCACAGCCACCTCGCGTGTGTCGAACAGCGGAGTCACACTTGCCACGCTGCCGGTGCGAGTACGGGCGCTGAGCGCCACGGGAGAGGCCCTCGCCACCTGGACCGCGACGCTGTCCAGTGTTGCGACCACGCCGGTGGTCACGCCCGCAAGCCTGAACGGCCCGTGGCCTCTCGGCAGTTTCGAACTCCGGCTCGAAGCCGAAGTGGGCAGTATCTGGACGCTGCTCGACCGGGCCCGGGTGCAAGCCGCAGAGCGCACGCCGCCCAGCCTGGCCTTTGCCGCTCCGGCGGCCGGAGCCATCGTTCGCTCGTCGGCGCTCGTGACGGTGGTCGCGGCGGCCCGGCAGGCGCCATTGGCCAAGGTCGAGCTGTCCACCGGCGGTGGTTGGTCGACGATGCAGCCACTGAACCTGAGCGCCGGCGAGTACGGCAGCACCGGGCTCCCGGCGGCCGACGGACCGCTCACTCTTCAGGCGCGGGCCTCCGACACTTTGGGCGTGACCTCGTCCGTCGTCACGCGTGCCATCATCATCGACAACACGCCGCCAGGCATCACGGTCGCGGGTGTCGAGCACGGCGCGTCCTATCGCGAGAGCGCAACCCCCCTCATCGCGATCGCGGAACTGCACTCCGCCACGCAATCGATCACCCTGGACGACCGGCCTTACTCGAGCGGTCAACCTGTGACGGCCGCCGGCAGCCATACCCTACGGGTGCGTGCCAGCGACATCGCCGGCAATGAGAGTGAACTCAGCCTCACGTTCCAGATCGAGGTGCCTGTGGCGCTGAATGGCTCGTTGGGCGTAAGCCCAGCGAGCGTGGCGATCGGCGAAGCCGTGGTGCTGGACGCTCGGGTGCATAACGCGGGCGGCATGCCGGTGTCCGGCGTGCAGATCGCTCTCACGATCACCGACCGTGCCACTGGCGTCGTGCTCAAGACCTTCAGCGACGTGGCGGACATCGTTGCAGCGTCGGACTTCCAGCGCGCGTGGAGCTGGCAGGCCGAGGGCAAGGCGGGTGCGCTGCTCGACGTGGTACTGACCGCCACGAGCCAAGGCGTCACCACTCCCATCGGCCAGGGCACGATCCAACTCGCCGCGCCCAACAGCAGCATCGGCCTCACTGCCTCGGTGGCCAGGCCCAAGAAGCTGCTGGTGTACGTCCGCTGCCCCCGGGCCGAGGACGACACCTGGGACAACTGCGCCGCCACAGCCACGCGCAGCTTCAGCGATCCGGCGACCATCGCCTCGTGCACGGCAGACCGCACGACCTGGCTCGACCAGTACCTCGCAACCGTGGGTGTGGCGCACACGGTCGTGTCCGATGAGGCGAGCTTCCTGCGCGAGTTGCGCTCAGGCCTGTACTCGACCTACTGGCTTGGGGGCGGTGCGCTCAAGCTCGGCAGCACGGCGGCCGGCGAGGTGCAGGCTGCCGTTCGCCGCGGAGACACATTGCTGGTGGAGGGCTGGACGGCTGGCCGCAATGCGGTGCTCGACAAGGTGACCGGCGCCAGCTTCCTCGGCAAGTGGTCCACGCTCACGGGCACCATCACGACCACCGGGACGGTGCTGCCGAGCGCTTCCCTGGGCGTCAAGACCCCGGTGCGCCTCAGCAGCAGTGGCGACCGCCATGCCATCCTCAACAACGGCATGGGCATCGTGTCGGGCAACTACGGCCTAGGTCGGAGCATGGCGTTCGCGTTCGACCTCTCGGGCAGCATGCGCAGCGCCGCCGCAGGCACCTGGGACGGAGTGGTCCTGGCGACACTTTCCTACCTCGAACGCACAGCCATCGCCGACCCGGTGGGCGGCGGCGCGGTCACGTTACATGCCTCGATAAGCAACGGTGGCACCACCTCGCAGCCGCTTGAACACGTCGCCAAGCTGCCCGCGCAGGCGCAGGTGTTGCAAACGGCGCCGCAAGTCACCGTGAGCAACGTGGAAGGCGGTTTGCCCACCCTGCGCTGGCGAGCCACGGCTTCGGCCGGAGCACATGTCGACATGGACACGCTGCTGCGTGTGCCTTTGCTGGGTGGCGACTACCTCGTGTCGAGCTTCGTCAACCAGGTGTATATCAACGGCAGCACCACATTGCTGCAGTCGCAGCAGCTCGGTGTGCGCGTGCTCAGTGCTCAGGCCCTCGCCGACGATGCGCTGGCCAAGGTGCAGGCGTTGAGTCTTACCGGCAGCGATGCAGTGGCCAAACCGGGCACCGTGGGCTGGTTGACACGTGCGGCGATGTCGGTGGAGGGTGAGCAGTGGGACGATGCGCTGCGGCAGCTGATCGCTGCCCAGGCTGCGCTGCAGAACGTGGCCGACGCCTCGGCCGACGAGGCCAAGCACGCCATCGCGCGTGCCATCGAAGCCGTGGAGCGCCGTCTATGAGACATGCCGGACTCTCCCTTCGGTTGGCGCTTCGTGGCCTGCTGGCCGCTGTCGCGCTGTTTGTACTGCCGACCGGCGCTCAGGCCCTTGACCTTGACCTGGGCAACGCTGGGGCCTACTCGGCCTTCATCTTCGAGGATGCCGCCAGTCTCACGTCCATTGCGGGCAGGCTGGCCGTGGGCGGCAATCTGTCGGTGACGAAGGCCGACATCGGAGCTGGCACGCCTGCGCTGGCGAACACGCCGTCGCTGGTGGTGCGCGGCAACATCAGTTCGTATTCGAGTGGAGCCTTGTGGTCTGGCGCATCGCCAGGCTACGGGGTCTACCTCGGCACCAAGGCGACCAGCGTGCCGGCCAGCCTCGACCTGCGCAAGGTCACGAGCCTCCCGGTGGACTTCGACAGCGAGCGTGTCTACCTCGGCGTGGTGTCGGAGCAATGGCGCGATGCGCCTTCCACCGGCCAGGTCACCCGCGGCGCGGGTGTAGTGCAACTCACCGGCACACAGGCCGCGGTGGAAGTGTTCGTGCTTGCCGCCGCCGATGTGGCGAGCGCACAGACGCTCAAGGTGACGAACGTGCGGCCGGATGCCCATCTCGTGATCAACCTGGCAGCCGACACGCTGCGCCGCCTGAGCTTCACGATCGATACCGCGGCGTTGCAGCCGTGGAGGGGCAGGGCGCTCTTCAATGCACACGATGCCGAAACGGTGAAGTTCAACGATCTCACCCTGTGGGGCACCTTGCTTGCACCCAACGCCTGCGTTTGCAACAGCACCGGCAAGCTGGAGGGCTCGGTCGTGGCTCGCAAGTGGAGTGCCACGATGCAGATCACCTATACGCCGTTCGTTCCCACGCCCTGATTCCTGACCGCGTTGCCGCCCCCGAGGGGGCGGGCTGCAGCGCGCGCAACAAGCATGAACAACGCCTACGTCGTCTTCCGTCACCTGCTGTCATTGCTCGCGGTTGCCGTGCTTTGCGCTGCCGTGCCTCGAACGGCTCACGCGGTCCCGGACGATGCCGCGACTCAGCGCGTACTGCAGCAACTGTCGAGCGGTATCGGCGCCGGCAAGGAGATCGAGAAGCTCATTGGCCGCGCAGCGGCTTCTCCGCGAGACACCTCGCGTGGCGCGGAGGCGCGGCAGCTGGCGCGGGCGCAGCAGGAACTGATCGTCGCACTTCAGGCGTATCAAGCCGACTCCGGACAGTCGGCAGCTCTCGTCGCCCGCTACGACCAGTGGCGCGCTGCGGCACAGCTGGTCAAGCTCAAGTTGACCGCTCAAGGGGAGCGTCTTGCGCAGTCCGCGGACGGGGCCGGCTATGTGAGCCGTCAACAGAAGGCCCAGGTGGATGTGACGGCCGCATTCTCGGCCGTGCAGGCGGTTCTCGACCCCGTGCTCGTTGCCCCCTCGGGTGCAGCGCCCAACCCAGGTGTCATCAAACGTGCTTGCGCTGAAGCGCTAGTGCTTCTCCAGAAACAGCGCACCCAGCCTGCTGAAGCACCCATCCTGCGAGCTCAGCCGGTGCCTTTCGGCGGCCTCAGCCTCGCCCCGCGCCAGCTGACACTCGCGCCTGCCCTCATCCCGAGCTACGAGACGCCCGGCGAGGTGCTGCCGAACCCGCAGGATCGTGCCGCCACGGCGCAGGCCCCCCTCAACGACGAAATCATCGCCAAGGCGCGCAGCCTGAACAACGACTTCGTGAGCATCTACGAGTTCGTTCGCAACAGCACGCGCAACGAGTGGTACGCCGGGGCGGTGAAGGGTGCGCTGGGTGTGCTGCGCAGCGGCGCGGGCAACGACGTGGATCAGGCCAGCCTGTTGACCGCGCTGCTGCGCGCCGCCGGCCTGAATACGCACTATGTGCAGGGCGTGGTGGAGTTGCCGCTGGAGCGCGTGGCGGCCCAGATCGGGCTTCCGGCAGCAGAAGCCGCAGCCGTGCCTACTGCACTCGGCAAGGCCGGCGTGGCTTTCAAACCTGTCGTGCGTGCCGGTCGCATCGCAGCCGTACAGGTGGCACGAACCTGGGTCAGTGCCTATGTGCCCTACACCAATTACCGGGGTGCGCTAGTTGATGCCTCGGGCAAGAGCTGGATACCACTCGATCCCTTCGATAAGGTCGTCAAGTTCACTCCGTCCAGCGGCTTCTTCGCTCAGACCCTGAGTGCCGATTCCCTGGTTGCTGATTACCAGGCCCGCTCGAACGGGATGCCCTTTTCCGACTACGTCCGGCAGAAGCTGCAGAACGCGCTTACCGCCCAGGGAGTGAACCAGGGCTGGGAAGCACAGCGCGCAACATCGACCACCGAAGCGCTGGCGCTGGACATCCTGCCCAATAGTCTGCCGTACGCGGTAACGGCCGTCACGCACGAAGCTGCGGACCTGCCAGTGGCCGAGCAGGCGAGCGTGCGTATCCGGCTGCACAAGGGGGCGCGCGCCGCCGATCCGGTGGTCCTGGACAAGACGCTGCCCCTGGCTGACGCCATCAACGCACGCCTCACCCTGTCTTACGGTCCCGCCAGCGTGGAGGACCACCGCGTCGCACTGCTGTACGGCGGCATGGATGCGGTGCCGTTGTACCTGATCGGCCTGCGCGGGCAGCTCAAGCTCGGTGGGGATGTGGTGGCCGCGGCGACCGACCGCGTCGAACCCGGCAGCAGTTTGCACCTGAGCGTGGAATTGAGCGGACCCTGGGGCGCGCAGGAGGTGGTGCAAACCGTCTTGGCCGGCGCGTATCACGCGGTGGTGCTCGGCGGCGACTCACCTCGTCCCGAAACCACCGAGTCCTCGGACAGCGAACGCCTTGGGGCGCGCCTGCTCGACGGCCTGGGGGTTTACTACACCCGTCAGTGGAACGAAGGCGACCATGAGCTGGCGGCTTGGCTCGACACGGGCGTGGTGCGCCCGCTGCCGTCCGTCACGTTCGTCAGCACCACCGTGCGACCCGCGCTGGTGGCCGGCGTGCCCGTCACGCTCGAATGGACGGGCGTGAGTATCGACGCCGCCCTGCGACCGGTGGAAGCTCTGGGTGCACATGCGGCCGACTTCCTGTCGCTGTCGGCGCTAACCGGCTCCTCACTGGAACGCACCGTTTTCAAGGATCAGTTCGCCGTGAAGGCGATTTCTGCCGACAGTGGCCTGCAGCTGGCGAACGAGCAAGGCATCCCGGTGCTGGAACTGGCAGGTGCCAACGTCTCCAGCCTCCAGGCCACTGACCACGGCGAACCGGTGAAGGCCGCTGTGCGTGACCTCGTTGCGCAAGGCTTCAGGGTCCGTCTGCCTGCACAGAAGATCAGCCTGGAAGCGTGGAGCGGCTCCGTATGGCAGGCCTACAAGGACGGCCGTGCTGGCTTCTTCCTCTCGGGCGGACTGGCCGGCGGCGAAACCGCCGAGGCGCCCGGGGTGTGGACGCTCGGTTTCCTCGCCGACGCGTTGAGCGCAACGCAGACCGAGGAGGCGCTCAACGATCCGTTGGCGGGTGAGCAAGTCAGGAAGATCGGTGCCGGCGACGGGCAGCGTGGCGTGGTGGGTCAGCCGCTGGCGCAGCCGCTCACGGTGCTGGTGCAAGACCGCTACGGCCGCCCCGTGCGGGGCGCCCAGGTGACCTTCTCGGTGATGGCGGGCGATGCCAAGCTCGAAGGCGGCGGCAGCTTCACCGTGAGCACCAATGCCCTCGGCATGGCGAGCGTGCCCGTCACACTGGGAGAGTCAACGAGCGTCAACTCCGTGTGGATCCGGCGCAGCCCAACCGACGAGTTTCCGACGCAGGTCGGCCAGGTCTTCGTTGACGTCAGCGTGGACAGCTACATCGGCAAGCTGCACACGCCCGAGCCTTTCATGGCCTTGGCGCTACCCGGCATGCTGGCCGATCTGCGCCGCAGAGACGAGCCGGTCAGCGGGGGCTGGCCAGGCCAGACGGCCGACGTGTTGAGCATCGGCACCGAAGATCGGTTCGGCAATCCTCTTCCGAACATTGAAGTCACTTTCGCCATCAACTCCGTGGCGGCCTGCCCCGCCGAGGGGCCGGGGGGGCAGTTCAAGCCGGGTGCCGTCTGGAACGCCATGGTGTCGGCGCACGCCTGTGAATCGGGCACGGCGCTCGGGCAATGCGGCAGTCCTTCCGTATCGATCAAGTCGGCGTCCAACGCCCTGGTCGCCGCTGGCGTGATCCTGAGCAATGAACTCGGCGGGACCAACCTGTTGACTGTGAGCGCCAACGGGGTGAGCAAGCAGTTCACGTACACCGGCCGCGGAACTTGCGTCCCCTCGGCGACCGACGTCACCTACTTCGGACAACTCTCCTGGAATGGCGGTGAATTTGACGGCGAAGGCAACCTCCTGAGTGCGGTGCGCCCGGGCGATCTGTACGGCAATCCGTACCGCGTCTCCGTGTACCGCTCGGAGTACCCGTACTTCATCGACGAGCGCAACAGAGTGCGGTACCAGCCGTATCTCAACTGGGTACCTGCATCCGGGGGCATCTCCTCGGTCAGCGTGAGCAACTTCGGCTCGGCCGAAGTGAGCGGCGCAACATTCAAGATGCGCGCGGGCCTCATTCCGGGCAGGAACGTCGCGACCATCACTGCCGATGTGCTGGTCACCGGCATCTACAACTCCTCATCTGGCCCCCGGGAGTTCTCCGACACGCTGTCCGTCACAGGCGTTGGTGCGGCCGTGTTCGGCGTACGGCCCAAGATCACCGGATTCACGTCGCTGGGCGTTCCCGAGGGCGGCGATCCCAGCCGGATCTACCTCGACCCCAACGGCGTGAGCCTCTTCCCGGTCCAGGTCAGCTACGAGATCGAGCCGGCCGACTACAAGACATGGGTGAACGGCTGGCTACTCGAGCTGTTCGTCGATGGCGCCTGGGCCGACTACGCCGCGGGCGACGGGCGCGCAGGCACTGGCAAGGCGGTGCTACCGCGCGCCATGGCGTTCGACCCGCACAACCATCGCTACGAGGCGCAGCTCTCCACGCACACCACCCATACCCAGATCGACAGCGACAGGGTCCAGCTGCCGCTGAGGCAAAAGCTCATCGCCGGCATGAAGACGAGCGGTGCGTTCCGCTACGTCGACGAGGTCAACCGCCGGGTGTGCGCTCGCCAGGGTTTGGTGAGTTTCGTACTGACGCAAGACGCGCGCGCCACGATCACTTACCAGACGGTCGATGGCAGCGGGCAGCCGACGGGTTCGCCTCAAACCCTGGTCTCCGAGCAAACCTACGCCCGTGGCGCCAACGAAGTCGAGATCGATGCCGGCCAACTGGGCAGCGGCGAGTTCCTCTTCACCCTGAACGCCACGGCGCTCGCCGACGCCAGCCTCACCGACCGCGCGCAAGGCAGCGCGGAGATCAAGCTGCAGCTGTCCAACTCGTTGCCGGTGGGCCAGATCCTGGTGCAGGGCGTCAATGTCCGCAACGGCATCCTCACGTACCAGGCGCCTCGCCTGACCATCCCTGGCCGCGGCCTCCCGTTCGACTTCGTGGCCTCGTACTCATCTGCCGCGGCTGGCAACCTGTCGACTGCCGGTGCGAACTGGACGCATAACCTCGATCTCGGCTTGCAGATCAACAGCTGTGGCGAAGCCATGGTTGCGGCGGGCGATTCGGGCTCGGTGCGCTTCTTCCCCGACAGTGAAGGCGTCATGAAGCCCGACCGCGGTTATCACGGCACCCTGGTGGCCAACCGCACCGACAACACCTGGGACTTCTTCAGCAAGGACGGCACGCGCTACCACTACAAGTTCCACAACCGCCGGGTGCAGTGGAAGATCGAGCGCATCACCGACCGCAACGGCAACTGGCGCAGCTTCGAGTACGACTCAAATGCCTTCCCCGACCCGCTGCTCACCCGAGTGACCAGCAGCGATGGCCGAAGCTTCAGCTTCACTTACGACAGCCGCGTGATTGTCCAGCCGGGCCACGCGCCCGGCAGTGCCACCAGCGTGCTCAAGTCTGTGGAAGGGCCGGGTGGCACCCGTGTGACGCTCGACCACGACGACACCGGCAACCTCACGTCCTACGCCGTCAACGGCCGTACCAGCAGCTTCAGCTACTCCACTGATGCTGCGGCCGTCGCCGATCGCTACCGCCTCATGGCAGCGCGCGATGCCCAGGGCAACGCCAGCACCTACCACTACGCCGTCAACCCGATCACGCTTTCCGGCACGGACTTCACCGTGCAGCTCGACCACCTCAGCGTGGCGAGCATGACCACCCCGTTGGGCGGGAGCTACCAGTTCAGCATCGACCCGGTCGGCTGGAGCGCCTCGACCGTGTCAGCCAGCCCAGGCGGCAGCACGAGCTACAGCTTCAACCGCTACGGCAATCCCACCAGCATCAGCGACCCGGCCGGTACCACGTCCATGACCTGGTCCGAAGCCGATGTGCTGATGCTGTCCAGAACCGACGGTCGCGGCGTCACCACCACCTACGAGTACGACAGCGCCGGCAACGTCACCCGCGAAACGGTGGGGGGGCGCTCCACCAGCTACACCTACGAGATCCAGGCTGGCGAACCCTTCAGGAAGTCCATCCTCACCAGCAAGGTCGACCGCAACGGCGACCGCTACGGCTATGCGCTCGACGGCCGAGGCAACGTCGTCACCGAGGAACTGCCGATCGGCAACATCCAGCACAGCTACGCCGGCAACGGCGACCGATTGAGCAGCACCGATCCCAACGGCAAGACCAGCCGCTTCGAATACGACGCCATGGGCAACCTCGTGGCCGTCAGCAACTCCCTGGGCATCCGACTCGAGACGCCGCGCGATGCCCGCGGCCGCGTCACCCAGCAGGTCGACGGCAACGGCAACGCCACGCGGTTCACCTACGACGGGCAGGACAACCTCACCAGCCAGACCAACGCCCTTGGCGGCACGCGCCACAGCAGCTACGACGCCATCGGCAACAAGATCGAGGAAGTCGACGAGGGCGGGCGCACCACCACCTGGACCTACAAGGTCCACCTGCCGCTGTCCATCGCCCTCAGCGGCCCTCAGGGCCCCGGCGGCACCCGCAGCTTCGACTACGACAACGCCGGCAACAAGATCCGCGAGACCGACTGGAACGGCCGTATCACCACCTACGGCTACGACGGCGCTCACCGCCTCACCACCCGCACCGAGCCGCTGGGCAAGACGACGACCTACGCCTACGACGCGGTTGGCAATCTCCTCACCGAAACCACTCTCGGCCGCACGACCAGCCACGCCTACGACGCCCTCAGTCGCCGCACCCACACCACCGACGCCGAAGGCAAGGCCTGGGGCTTCGAGTTCGACGGCAACGGCAACCGCACTGCCACCGTCGACCCGCTAGGCCGCAGCACGGCGATGGCCTACGACGCCATGAACCGGCTCGTTCGTGTTGACCAGCCGCTCGGCCACACGACCCGGTTTGCCTACGACCCCGCCGGCAACAGGACCCGCGAGACCGACCCGAACGGCCGAATCACCGAGCACGACTACGACGGTGCCAACCGCCTGGTCGGTACCACTCAGCCCGACAGCACGCGGCTCGGCTTCGTTTACGACGCCGCCAACAACCTCACGCGCCACACCGACGCAGGCGGCGGCATCACCCAGTACGCTTACGACGCCCTCAACCGCAAGACCAGCGCTCGCGACGCCGAAGGCGGCACCACGACCTACGCCTACGACGCGCTCGGCAACCTCACGGGCGAGACCTGGCCGAACGGCAACGCACTGCGGCACACCTACGACCTCTACAACCGTCGCACGGCCACTACCGACAGCCTCGGTGCCGTCGGCAGCTGGGAGTACGACGCCCAAGGCAATCTCACCGCGGAAGCTGACGGCAAGGGGAACCGCACCACCCATAGCTACAACGCGCTCAACCAGCGGACCGCAACCGTGCTGCCCGGCGCGCGCAGCCTTGCCTACACCCCTGACGCCTTCGGCAACGTGCTGGACGCCACCGACGCACGCGGCCAACAGACCACCTACCGCTACGACAAGCTCGACCGCCTCACGAAGACCATCTACGCCGACGGGGGCGTGGTCGATCTCACGTACGACGACGCCGGCAACAAGCTGACCCAGACCGACCCCCTCGGCCGGATCACTCGCAGCACCTACGACGCCCTCAACCGCGTCACGGAGGTGACCGATCCCCTGAGTCAGAAGACCACCAGCACCTACGACGCCGTCGGCAACCTGCTCACGCAAACCGACAAGCGCGGTACCGTCACCGAGCACCGCTACGACGCGCTCAACCGCCGTACCGGCACCACCAAGGCCGGCATCGAGCTCGAGACCCTCACCTACACCGCGCTCGGTCAGCTGGCCACCCACACGGACGCCAACGGAAACCGCACCTCTTACACCTACGACAAGCGCGGCCTGCAGCTCACCGAAAAGGCGCCCGAAGGCGCGATCACGACCCGGCAGCGCGATGCCATTGGCGATGTGGTGCAGACCACCGATCCCGAAGGCCGAGTCAGCAAGACGGTCTACGACGCCCGCCGGCGTCCGACCCAAGCCACCAACCCGGCCGGCGAGACTACAGCCCACGAGTACGACCTCGACAACCACAAAACGGCCACCGTGCGTCCCAGCGGAGCGCGCACAACCTACGTCTACGACAGTCGCAGCTTCCTCACCGAAGTGCGCGAACCGCTGGGCAGGAACACCGCCTACCAGCGCGATGCCAACGGCAACCTCACGCGCCTGACTGACGCAGCCGGTCACGCCACGCGCTCAACCGGCGCACCAGCGTCACCTACCCGGGCGGCGCCAGCGAAAGCTATGCCTACGACACCGCGGGCAACCTCACCCAGTACATCGACGCTAACGGCATCGCGGTAACGCGCAGCTACGACACTCTCAACCGCGAGACCCTCAAGACCTACAGCGTCAGCGTCGACGGCCTGCAGCGAATCGCCACCAGCTACGACGCCAACGGCAACAAGCTCAGCGTCACCGAAACCTACGCCAGCGGCGCGCGCACCAGTACCTATACCTACGACGCGTTCGACCGCCAGCTCACCGCGCAGGACGCGTATGGCGCGCAAATCGCCTATGCCTACGATCCCAACGGCAACCGCAAGAGTCTGGCCACGCAGGACGCGCGGGTCACGCGCTACGGCTACGACGGCCTGAACCGCCTGACCGGCGTGGCCAGCCCTGCAGGCAGCGTGCAGTACCTGTACGACAAGAGCGGCCTCATCACGCAGGAGATCGGCAGCAACGGCAGCGCAACGACCACCGCCTACGACGGGGCGCAGCGGCCCACCCGCATCACGCTCACCCGCGGTGCCACGCTGCTCAGCCTCACCGAGTATGGCTACGACGTCAACGGCAACCGCACGCTGGAGCGCATCAACCGCCCCGGTGGAGCTCAGCTCACCAGCTACCGCTACGACACAGCCGACCGGTTGACAGGCACCACGCGCACCGAAGGTGCGGTCACCGCTGACACCACCTGGACCTACGACCTCGCTGACAACCGGCTCACCGAAGCCGTGACCCAGCGGGGCACGACGACCACGCGCAGCTACACGTACGACGCGCGCAGTCGCCTCACACGCATCGATGACAGCGCCTCCGGTGCTACGACGCTCAGCTACGACGCCCAAGGCAACCTGCTGCAGAAACAGCAGGGCGGCGACACGACCGCCTATGTGTGGAACGCGCGTGACCTGCTGACGAGCGTGAGCCGCAACGGCACCACCCTGGGTCGCTACGGCAGCGACCACGAGGGCCTGCGCGTGAGCAAGGAGGCGCTCAACCCGCTGCAGCCTGGTGCGCCACCTCGCGTGTTGCGCACCCAGTGGGACGACGACAACGCGGTGCAAGACCGCGACGAAGCAGGCAACGTCGTCGCCCGCTATGACTTCGCCGGCCGCCGCCCGGTAGCGCTGTGGAGCGCCGAAGACGGCACCCAGCTGCTGCACGCCGACGCCCTCGGCTCCATCGTTGCCACGACCGCAGCCGACGGCAGCCTCAAGAGCGAGACGCTGTACGACGCCTGGGGCAACCCGGTGACCAAGACGGGCGCCAGCGCTAACAAGTTCGCCTACACCGGGCACCAGGCGGATGCCGAGACGGGGCTGTACTACTTCAAGGCGCGCTACTACGACCCGGCCATCGGGCGCTTCATCAGCCAGGACCCGGCTGCAGGGCGGGACGAGCGGCCCGCCAGCTACCACAAGTACCTGTACGCCTACGGCAACCCGACCGTCTACATCGACCAGGACGGCCGACTCGCGGGAACGGTCGTTGGCGGTGTGACCGGCTTCTTCTGGGGCTTCGGTCAGATGGTCGGGGGCATGATCAACGACGTCGCCGACGGCAATAGCCGTACGACGGGCGAGTATCTGGGCCTGTGGGGCCAGAACATCGTCGGCGGCGCGGAAATGGGGGCGTCGTTTGACGTTGCCGTCGGCACCGGTGGAGTGGGGTGGGCTGTCTCAGGTGCACTCGGCGGAGCGGGAGGCAACGCCATTACGGTAGGCGGTCGGGGCGACAGCCTCGGCGACTTTGCGAAGGGCCAAGTCAAAGGCGCCGCCTTTGGTGCTGTAGGTGGCGTGGTGCTGAGCAAACTGGCACCCGTCGGCTCCGCCATCGTTGAGAAGGTGGCCCAGGCGGCCAGCAAGCTGCCGGCGCCTATCAAGGAGACGGCTGCTTCCGTCGCCAACTACGTCGCGAAGAAGTCTGCCGAGGCTGTGGAAGCGGTGGCCAGCCGCTATGTGAAAACCGAGGCGGATACAGCCATCGCGAACGCGGCTCAAGCCGCAAAGAATGTCTTGACCCGGGAGGGCGCGAGGGCCGAAACGACCGCAACGGTCACGCCTGCCGCACAGAAGTCGGTGCAGGCGGAGGCCTCAGTGACGCGGGAAGGCAGTACGCTGGGAGCGGAGGGCTCCTCCGCAGGACGGATGAGCGTTGCGGCGGAACCGGCACAGCAGCCTTGGCAGATAACAATCGGAGCGAAGCTGGATCACGAGGCTGACAAGATCGGCCATGCATTCGTCTCGGTGAAGCCCCCCGACGGACAGGCGGTGACGAAGGGGTTGTGGCCGGTGAAGCCGAATGGAGAGGTTGGATTCGACAACGTGATTGATCCGATCAAAGGAATGCGCGGAGTGCTTCGGGATGACTCAGGGTACTTGGAGAGCGCCAAGTCGGTTCTAAAAACTTATGAGGTAAGCGCTGCACAAGGCGCTGCCGCGCTTCAAAAGATGGCTGAGGTCGAGGCCAAGTTGGCAGAGGGGAAAATGATCTACAACCTGTTTACCAGCCAGTGCGCCACTTTCGCGTGCTCAGTCGTCAAAGCGGCTGGCGTGAAGCCCCCGAGAGGAGGCTTGATCAAGCAACCCCGCAAGATCGCCGAATCGATAGAGAACGAGACCAAGTAGGTGTTCCTGCTTTCGATCGTCAAGGAGACCGACAGCCTCGTTGAGCTGACGATTCAATCGTCGACTCATCAGGCGATGGGTAGCGCGCTTGTCGACAATCAGGGAATCTTCTACACGCTGACGTCAGGCAAAGGGGCTGTCCCAAAGGGGATGGTGGAAGCAATTGATATCGTCGCCGATGCCAATGGGAGGTACTTGGTCGAAATTCACACCAAGTGTGATGAGGAATGGAACAGGGGTGTACGTCGACATCACCCCATCCTGTACTGGTTGAACCTGATCAAAAGGTCCAGGGTTGGAAAGGTCTCACTGGGTTCTTTTGAGCTCCAAGTGGAAGCCGATCGATTTAGACAGTTCTTGAAGAAGCTGGCCTACCCTGTCTAGAAGGGGCAATTGTCCAGTCCGAACTGAGGAACTGCTGACCAGTGCCGAATGAATGGAAACTCGCTTGGCGGCGTTGTTCTGCCATGTTCAGTACCTGATCCTCAGGGTGATCGGTGATCCACCAGCTCGAAATCACCACCCGCTGCAACTTCAGCTGCTTCTACTGCGCCGGCCGCGACATGCCTCAGCAGGACATGCCGTGGGAACGCTTCGTCGCCATCATCGACCGCATCCCGGAACGCAGGACTTTGGTGTCGCTGCAAGGCGAGGGTGAACCTTCGTTGCACCCGCGTTTCTGGGACATGGCGGCACATGTCAGCGCCCGCGGCCACGAGGCGACCACTATTCTGAATGGCAGCCGTGTCGACCCAATCCGGATCGACCAGCACTTCCCGACGGTGGGTGTATCGCTCGATACGCTGCACGAAGCCACTGCCGAACGCATCGGCCGCCACAACCTGACCAAGGTGCTGGCCAACCTTGAAGCACTCGTGGCCAGAATCGGCCCCCGCCGCATCGTCATCATGACTGTGGACCTGGGACAGCCGCTCGATGCGCTGCGCGACTGGGTGCTCGTCCGAGGCTTTCGTCGTCACGTGGTGCAACCGCTGCAGCGCAAGGCGGATTACGCGAAGCGTTATCCGGTGGCGTCACCCCACTTCATGGGGCCTGGCGCCAGAACCTGCAACTTCCTGGAGCGTGATGTGATGCGCTTCTACCCCTTGGAAGGGCCAACGTTGCCGTGCTGCTTCATCAAGGACACCACGGGGATCAGCTCTATCGCAGGCTTGCGCCACAGCCTGGCACATGGCGAGGTGGTACCGGGATGCGCAGGGTGCTCCCATCTGCGCGAACAGCGTGGCTCGCCGCCCATGTGCTGAAAGAGCGTGTCAGCTCACGTCTTCGCCTGCGGACGGCAACCACCTCGCCGCCCACTTCGCCACCGCACGCTGCAGGCCGCCCACCGGAATCCGGTCTGCCGGATGCGCCGGTCCCTGATACAGCGCGATCTGACTGCCACGCAGGTTGCGATGCAGGGCAACCATCTCATCCGGCCCGGCCAACGGATCCGCAGAACCTGACAGTACGAGGCAGGGACAGTCGATCTGCTGCAGATCCTCCGCGGTCAAGGGCGGCGTGTCGCGAAACCCGGTGAACATCGCGTGGAGTTTTTCCACGAGCACGCGCCAGTCGTTGGGATACTGCACCCGCTGCAAGTGCTCCCGCCGATGCGTCAGCGCCATGAGCCGCGGCACCTGCAGGAGATGAGTCACGTGGCGCACGGCGTTGTCGTCGTAAATCCATTGCGTCGCCACGGCGACTACGCCTGCCACGCGCTGCGGGTAGTGCCGGGCGAGGTACAGCGCGACCACTCCGCCGAAGCTGTAGCCGAGCAGCACCGGGCGCCGCAATCCGAGTGCATCCATCTGCCCAAGCAGGTCGTCCACGTAGCCCTGCATGGTGAAGCGCTCCGGCAGTTCACGTCCGCCATGCCCTGCAAGGTTGACGATGTGGGTGTTGAAATCAGCGCTCAGCGCGTCGCTCCAGGGCCTCATCTCCGCCCGGCAGCCGTTGGCACCGTGAAGGATCAGAAGGTCCTGGCGACACGGGCCCTGTGCATTGGTATCGGTGGTGGTCATCAGCGGTTCCCCTCCTGCAGTGCCTGCCCCATGGCGGCTTCCACCGCGATAAGGAACTCGGCTCCAGGCTCGTCGCGCATCTGGCGGTAGCGCTCGCCCATCGCCTTGGCCCCGCGGCGGATCTCCTTGTCGTTCAGCGCGTGGCGCAGGGCAGCTTCATACACATGCGGCTCCGCCGGATTGACGTTCACGCCCAGGCGGCGGCGCTGCAGCGTGCCGGATGTCATGAACTGCTCGTAGTGCGTGGGCATCGCCATACAGGCGCAGCCCCGCACCAGCGCTTCCGCCATCAATCCGCCGCCATGCGACACGACCAGCTCAGTGGTAGGTAGCAGGTCCGTCAACGTGATGGGCGAGGAATAGAGGCGAATGCCGAGCTTTTGGGCGAGGGCCCGCGTAGCCTCGTCGGCACCCAGGCACACCACCACCGATTCCACGCGCAACTTGCCCAGTGCGCGCAGCAACGCGGGCGCGCTGCACAGCGGGGCGCGTATGTAGACCAGCACGCGGGGCTTGCGTTCGCGCCACTGCGGCCGCTCCTGGCCCCCCTCGACGACCGGCAGCGGCCCGACGAAGCGGCGGCTCGTGTCGCCACAGCCGTCATAGTGATCCAGCTCGGGCAAGGACGTCACCAGCCTCGTGTCGCCGGACACCATCTCGTGGAGCTCGCCACCCGGCGCTGCGCCGCGGAACACCTTCCCGATGTTTAGCAGGATGCGTTGTTCGAGCTGCAGCGCGTGGATCGACAAGAAGTCCTCCGTCTGCCTGAAGGGCGGGAAAGGCGAGGTTTTGGGCGGCACGTCGAATCCGATGCCGAACTCGACGGAGCGGTAGCCGGCCAAACGAGCCATCGCTTGAGCGAAGGGCGCGGCCTGCAGCAACGTGAGATCGGGGCGCTCTCGCTCCAGAATCGTGTCCCACGCGACCAATCGGTCACGGACGACAGCGTCCGAATGAAAGCCCACGTTCCACAAGGACGTGGCGCGCGACCTCCATGCCACGTCAAGCGAAGGCGCCGGATCGCGGAGCGCCGCAGTCACGTTCTCCCAGCGAACGCCCGCGCTCCGCGCCCCGCTGTTGGCCGCCGTGCCATGCGGCGCATACACCACGACTTCGTGTCCCGCCTGCTTGAGCATCCGCGCAGCCGAGGTCACCTTGATCTCGTGGCCCAGATAGGCCCCCGCTTCCCATGTGAGCAGCACTTTCCCCATGGCCGGCATGCTAAGTGCCTCGCGTGCGGCTGCTTCCAGTTCCGCGTCTGCCTGCGAAGGTCACCACCGATGTGAGGGGGACGCCATCACCAGATGCGTGAAATCGTCCCGCTAGACTGGCGAGCGCTGCGCCGCGTCCTGTGGCGCACATGTTCGAGGCTTCGATGCCAGCGACTACACAACGATCACATCAAGAGGGATTCACGCTGCTGGAACTGTTGGTGGTGGTCGCCATCATCGGTCTGCTCGCGGCCTTCGTCGGCCCGCGGCTCTTCGGCAACGTGGGCAAGTCCGAGGTCACCACGGCCAAGGCGCAGATCGAGTCCTTCTCCCGGGCACTCGAGTCCTACCGCCTCGACACCGGCAAGTTCCCCGAAACCACCCAGGGACTGCAGGTGCTGGTGACTCGCCCGCCTGACTCCCCTAAGTGGAACGGTCCGTATCTGCAGAAGGAGGTCCCTCTCGATCCCTGGGGGCACCCATACGTCTACACGCGACCTGGTACGCACCATCCCGATTTCGACATCGTTTCCTACGGGCGTGACGGTAACCCTGGCGGGACGGGCGAAGACGCAGACCTGAGCAACTGATACCGGTCCAGCCGCAATGAAGTTCGAAGTGAGGGGGCTTCGAGGCGGCGTGGTCGAGTCATTGACCGTGGAGGCGGCAACGACCGACGACGCGCGCAGTCTGGCGCTCGAACAGCAGATGGAGGTGCTGTCGGTGCGCGTCTTGCGTGCGGGCTGGCAACGGGCTCGGCGCTTTGACCTTGCCCTGTTCTCGGAGGAACTCGCCGAGCTGCTGGATGCGGGCCTTTCGGTCGTGGAGGCGGTCGACACGCTCGCTCAAGCTCAACGAGCCACTGAAGCAGGCGACATCTACCGGGACCTGGTCAAGCTGCTGCGACAGGGACACACCTTCTCGGCCGCCCTCGAAAAGGTGCCGCATGGCTTTCCGCCGCTCTATGTGGGGCTCATCCGCGCGGCCGAGAAGACCAGCGATCTGCACGGCGCCCTGGTGCGCTACCTGGACTACAGCGGTCGACTCGACACCCTGCGCAACAAGGTCGCCAGCGCGCTCATCTACCCGGCCATCCTGTTTACCGTGGGCGGTGCCGTGATCGTGTTCCTGCTGGCTTTCGTGGTGCCACGCTTCGCGTCGGTGTATCGCGGGGCCGGGCGCGATCTGCCCTACTTTTCGGCGCTGCTGCTGGAGTGGGGCGCCTTCGCAACCAGGCACGGCTTCGAACTCGCCATTTCCTCGCTGACGCTGCTCGTCGGCCTGGCGACCTGGGGCTGGCGGGCCCGGCGCACGGGCGGGCTGGAGCGTCTGGCTGCATATCTGCCGGGCGTCGCGCAACGCATCCACCTGTTCCGCCTGTCGCGGCTGTACCTCACGTTGGGTACTTTGCTCAACGGCGGCATGCCCATCGTCCAGGCACTCACACTGTCGCGAGGTGTGGTGGGCGGCACGCACCGTGCAAACCTGGAGGGGGCGGTGGAGGCGCTGCGGCGGGGCGCACCGATCAGCACCTCGCTGGAACATCATCACCTCACCACGGCGGTATCCGCGCGTCTGCTCAGGGCGGGGGAGGGCACCGGCCGCATGGGTGACCTGTTCGTACGCGCAGGTCGCTACCACGACAACGAGCTGGGTCGCTGGGTCGACCGGTTCTCGCGCACGTTCGAACCCATCCTCATGTCGGTCATCGGCGTGGTGATCGGCGGCATCGTGATCCTGTTGTACATGCCGATCTTCGATCTCGCGGGGAGCTTCCGGTGAACGCGAATGATGCCCCCGCGTTCGAGCCGCAAGAGTTCCAAAGGCTTTTGCAACAGGCGCGGCGCCGTGCCACGAGCAGTGGCATTTCCGTGCTGGCCGCCTGGATCGAATGTACAGGTGCGGAGCCGCGCGAGGCCGCTCGTCGGCTGGCCAGGGGGTTGCGTTATCCCTTCCTCGAGACCGCCGAACTGATTGGCGCCGAAACCGACTTCTCGGCCGTCCCGCTGCCTGCCGCCCTGCAGCGCCACTGCATTGGGCTGCGCGTTCATGGGCGGCCGTGGATGGCCTTGGCCGATCCATTCGACATGGACTTGCTGAACTGGCTGGAGGGTCTCCTGCCCGCGGGTACATCGCTGGCTCTTGCAACCGAGGGGGACCTGAAAGCGGTACTGGCTCGGGCGGAACTCGATGCGCGTGCAGTCGACGCCACCGGCGAGGAGGGAAGCACTCCCGTGACGGTGGAGCACCGCGGCGAGGAAATCTCGCTGGTGACGATCGCGGAAGACGCGAGTCCGGTGGTGCGCCTGGTCAACTCCATGCTGTACGACAGCCTGAAGGCTGGCGCGAGCGATGTCCACTTCGAGTCGACTCCACAAGGCATGGAAGTCAAGTACCGCATCGACGGCGTGCTGAGCACCGCTGCCGAGGTGCCTGGTGTCGATGTGGCCGAACAGGCGATCTCGCGCATCAAGGTGCTTGCCGAACTGGACATCGCCGAGCGCCGGGTGCCTCAGGACGGTCGTTTCCGGGTGTCGGTGAGCGGCCGTACCACCGACTTGCGTGTATCAATCATGCCGAGCATCCACGGCGAAGACGCGGTCCTGCGCATCCTGGACAAGCGGCAGATCGTGCAGGCAGGAGGGAGGCTCACGCTGGACTTGCTGGGTTTCGACGCAGCCTCCCTGAAGCTGGTGAGGCGCCTCGCGGCCGAACCCTACGGAATGCTCCTGGTCACCGGCCCCACTGGCAGCGGCAAGACCACCACCCTCTACGCTGCGATTTCCGAGACGCTGACAGGCCGGGACAAGGTGGTCACCATCGAAGACCCGGTCGAGTACGAACTCCCCGGCGTGCTGCAGATTCCCGTGAACGAGAAGAAGGGCCTGACCTTCGCACGCGGCCTGCGCTCGATCCTGCGTCACGATCCGGATCGCATCATGGTGGGCGAGATCCGCGATGCCGAAACCGCAGAGATCGCTGTGCAGTCCGCGCTCACGGGTCACCTCGTGCTTTCCACCGTGCACGCCAACAGCGTGTTCGATGTGTTCCAGCGCTTCTCGCACATGGGGATCGATCCCCACGCGCTCACTTCGGCTCTCAACGGCGTATGGGCCCAGCGTCTGGTCCGCTCGATCTGCCGCAACTGCTCGGAACCCTCCGCGCCGAGCGCCGAGCAGGTGGAGGTCCTGGGCCTGATCGGCGTAGACCTCGCAAGAGCGGAGCTGCGCTGCGGCGTCGGTTGCGGCGATTGCCGCGGTACGGGCTATCGCGGTCGCCTGGCCATCGCCGAGATCCTCGTGCTCAACGATGCGCTGCGCGAACTCATCGTCAACAAGGCGCCGATCGGCAGCATCAAGGCGCAGGCGCGGCGTGGCGGCACGCGCCTGCTGCGCGATGTCGCGCTTGAACTCGCATTGCGAGGGCAGACCACGCTCGACGAAGTGCTGCGCGTGACGATGCAAGGGTAGGGCCGTGTTCTTCAAACCCACTTACGGCCTGATGGTGGGCCCCGATGACATACAGGTGCACGACTTCCGTGGCAATGCGCCGGTCGTTGCCTTGCCTACATTGAAGGAGGCAATGGAAGTCGCCGGGCGAACGAAAGGGCGCCTGAACATCGTCGTCTCCGATGCCCACTGCCGCTACCTCGTGATGGAGCGTCCACGAGGCTTGCGACACCGCAACGAACTGATCGCTGCCATGCGTCAGCGTTTCGAAGGGATGTTCGGCGATGCGCGGCGTTGGGTTTTGCGACATCACGCGTCGCCCTGGGCGCAGTCCGATGTGATCGCGGGCATGGATGCCGATCTGCTGGAGCGCATCGGCGCCGAGGCAAGAACGGCGGGCGTGACCGTCATCTCCATCCGGCCGCACTGGACGGCCTGGGCGCGCCACTTCCAGCGCGAAACGCGGCGCGGTCATCACTGGCTCATCGCCGCCGACGTCTCTTGGGCGAGCATCGGCTACATCAGCCACGGGCAATGCCGGTTTGCCAGGGCGTTGAGGCTGCAGGAGGGACACGACAGCGTGGCGGAACTGCTGTCGCGGGCATGGGCCCTGGTGGACACGACCGATGACGAGCCCGCTGCGGTGTGGGTCGGCGGTACGCGCTTGCCGCAAGGCGACATCACTGCGCTTGCCGGCTGCGGCCCGGTCACCTGGGCTCACAGTCTGAAGTCCTGGGATGCGGCGAAGGGGGCGGCGTGAGTTTCAGAGACATCGACTTCGCTGCGCGGCGCGGTCCCTCCATTGCCGTCCGGGTGGGCCTCGTTGCTGTGCTGGTGGTGCTCGCCTGGGGCGGCCACCGTGCGCTCCAGGCGCAGCAGGCGCTGGACTCGATGCAAGAGCAACTTGCACGGCAGCGGCAGGAGGCGGCGCGCACTGCCATCCCGGCCCCGCGGCGTCCTGCGCCGGACAAGTCGCGTGTGAAGGCAGTCAACGAGGCGATCGCGTCGCTCAACGTGCCTTGGCCGTCGATCCTGGGGGCTGTCGAGACCGTGCGTCCGGCTGGCGTGGCGTTGATGCACCTGGAGCCGAGGCCGGCCGATCAGACGGTGCTGATGACTGCGCAGGCCGATGACATGACCCGGCTCCTCGAGTTCATGGCGACCGTGTCCGCCACGGCTCCGTTCACTCAGGCACGGCCGGTACGGCAGGAACAACTGTCCGACACCGCAGGAGCTCGCAAGCAGGCAACCTTCGAGGTCCGCTGGGAGGACGCGCCATGAGCGGCCTGCGTCTGCGCACGGAACTGTGGCTGGCGCAGGTAGGCCTGTGGCCACTGGTACTGGCATTCGGAACGGTTGCGGCCGCGATGGTGTGGGCGATTCTTCTGCCCGCACAGGAGCGCAAGGCGGCGCAGTTGCATGAGCAGGAACCAGCTGCTTCGAGCCGCGCGCACATGGCGCGGCCCATGCCGCTCGCCAGCGCGAAAGACGGCGACGCACTGCAGGACTTCGAGCGCAGCCTGGCGACCGAAGCCGAGGCGAGGCGCCTGATGCAGCGCATCTGGGGCGACGCCCTGCTTGCGGGCGTCAGGCTGAGCAAGGTCGATTACCGAACGGAGCGCGACCAGGCCGGCGGCTACGGTCGCCTGCAGATCACGATGCCCGTGGCGGGGAGCTACCCCGGCGTGCGCAACTTCGTGTTCGGGTTGATGGCGGCGTTTCCCGTGCTGGCGCTGGACAAGCTCGACATCAAGCGCGAGAACGTTTCGCAGCCGGATATCGAAGCGACCTTGCACATGACCTTGCTGGTGCGCCCATGACTTCCTCACGTCGCAAGGTGCTGCTGCTGATGCTCCTCGCCGTATGCGCCGCTATGGTGGTGCACGATCGCCTTCGTCCTGTGCCGGCGGCTGCCGCAATCGTGCAGCCTGCGGCGCGCGGGAGCATGGCGGCAACGCCTCACGTCGTTCCGGCCGCGTCTGAAGAGCCACGGATCGCCACGTTGAGGCCACGCACCGATTTCGCCGGTGGCGGTCCCGATGCCTTTGCAGGGGTCAAGCCGGTGGTCACCGCGCCTGCGCTTGTCATTGCGTCCACCGAGCCGCCACCCCCTGCGGCGCCGCCCCTGCCCTATACCGTGATCGGCAAGAAGTTCGAGCGCGGCAACTGGGAGGTCTATCTTGCCAAGAGCGACGCCAGCTACATCGCCACCGCGGGTGCCGTGCTGGATAGCGAATACCGCATCGTCGAGATCGCACCGCCCGTGATGACCTTGATCTATCTGCCGCTCAACGAAAAGCAGACCCTGCAAGTCGGGGCACCTCTCAATGAATAGGTTCACGACATCGGCGCTTGTAGCGGCCACCATTGCGCTCGCCCTGCTGAGTGGCTGCGCGGCCGAACGCAGCTTCCGCAATGCCCAAGCCTTGCAGGAAGCCCAGCAGACGGAAGCTGCCCTGCAGGAGTACCAGCGTGCCTTGCATGCCGAGCCCACCAACGCGCGCTACCGCATTGGCTTCCTGTCCGCACGCGACAAGGCCGTGCAACAGTGGCTTGCACAGGCGGAGCAGGCGAGGCGCAAGCAGCAAGACGCCAAGGCCGTGGCGCTGTACAACCGGGTGTTGTCGGTCGACGAAGGCAATGAGCGGGCGATGGAGGGCCTGGCCGCGATCGAGCGCGCCAAAAAGCACGCCGAACTGATCGCCAAGGCGCAAGACGATGCCAGGCAGGGTCAGGTCGAGCTGGCGTTGTCGCGCGTGCGCTGGGTGCTTTCCGACGACCCTCGCCACGCCGCAGCGCTGGCACTGCGTACCCAGCTCCTCGAACTGCAGAACAAGCCGCGCGCGGGTGCGGAGGCGAAGCTCGCCGAGGCCTACCGCAAGCCGGTGTCGCTGGAGTTCCGCGATGCACAGCTCAAGCAGGTGTTCGAGGTGCTGTCCCGGTCCTCGGGCCTGAACTTCGTGCTCGACAAGGACGTGCGAGGCGACCAGCGAACGACGATCTTCCTGCGCAAGAGCACCATCGCCGACGCCGTGGCGCTGACGCTGCTCACCAACCAGCTGGAGCAGCGCGTACTCGATGCCAACACCGTCCTCATCTATCCCAACAATCCGGCCAAGGTGCGCGAGTACCAGCAACTCACGGTGCGGTCCTTCTTCCTCTCGTCGGCCGATCCCAAGACGGTCGCCAACAGCCTCAAGACCATTCTGAAGGCCAAGGACGTCGTGGTCGACGAGAAGCAGAAAATGATCCTGATGCGTGACTCGCCCGAGGCCGTGCGCATGGCCGAAAGGGTGGTGGCCCTGCACGACCAGCCCGAGGCCGAGGTGATGCTCGACGTGGAGATCCTGGAGATCAAGCGCTCGCGGCTGCTGCAGTTGGGTGTGCAATACCCGTCGCAGGTGGCATTGGCGCCCATGGGCAGCGCCAGCGGCGTGCTGACGGTGAGCGACCTGCGCCACCTGCGTGCATCGACCGTGTCGGCCACGGTGTCCTCGGTGGGCTTGCAGGCGACCGAAACGCTGTCGGATGTCAACGTGCTTGCCAACCCGCGTATCCGCTCTCGCAACCATGAGAAGGCCAAGATTCAGGTCGGCCAGCGTGTGCCCAACATCACCTCAACGTCCACCTCCACCGGTTTCGTGGCCGAGAGCGTGCAGTACGTGGACGTGGGGCTGAAGCTCGAGGTCGAGCCCGAGGTGTCGCCCGATGGCGAAGTGGCCATTAAGGTCGGTCTGGAGGTCAGCAGCATCCTGCGACAGGTGCAGACCAAGGGCGGCTCGATCGCTTACGAGATCGGAACGCGCAACGCCAGCACCGTACTACGGCTGCGTGACGGCGAGAACCAGGTGCTCGCCGGGCTCATCAACGACGAGGATCGCCGGTCGGTCACCGGCCTGCCGGGTCTGGTGCACACGCCGGCACTCGGCGGCACGCTCTTCGGCAATCAGCAGGACGACACGCAGAAGTCGGAGATCGTGCTGTCCATCACACCGCGCATCATCCGTTCCGCGTTCCGCCCCGATCTTGCGATGGGCGAGTTCGAATCGGGGACGGAGGCCAACCTGCGAAGCCGCGGCCTGGAGGGCGCTGCCATGCCTGTCCCCGCGAAAGCGGACGCGGGCAGCGGTAATGGTTTGGTAGCGCCTCCTTCCACGCCCGAGGATGCGCGGCCGCTCGACTCAGGTTCTCCCGGCGGGACACCCCCTGCCGAATCATCCGCGCCCGACGCTTCTTCCAGTGCAGCCCCAGGTGCGAGTCGTCCGATCGGCCCGTCCTTGTCGACCCAAACCGACAAGCCCGCTTCACCCACCGGAGGGGCTTCGCTCTCGTGGCGAGGTGCGAACCAGACAAACGTGGGCTCCACGGTGGCGTTGGACCTCTGGGCATCCTCCGCGCAAGCGTTGTCCGTCGTTCCTGTCGCGGTGAACTACGACCCGCGAATCTTGTCGGTGGTCGCGGTAGAGCAGGGCACGTTCATGAGCAATGCCGGCACGGCCTCCAGCCTCAGCAAGCGTGCCGATGCCGGCACCGGTGTGGTGCGAGCCGTCGTGAGCGCCGCGGGAGCTGCAGGCATGCCATCGGAGGGCTCCTTGGTGCGCATCGTGTTCAAGGCGCTCGCTCCCACCGACGGATCGCGGGTTGCCTTGGCCGAGGACGTGCGCGCGACTGCCTCGACCGGCGAGGCCGTGCTGCTCTCGCCACCAGGGGATTGGATGGTCCGCGTGAAATGAAGCGTGACCTCGGCTTCACGCTGATTGAGCTGCTGGTCACCTTGGCCATCGTTGCGGTACTCGCGCTGTTTACCGTGCCGGTGGCCGAGGTGGCGGTGCAGCGTGTGAAGGAGGCGGAACTGCGCGACGCGCTGCGTGAGATCCGCAATGCCATCGATGCATACAAGACCGCCACCGACGAAGGACGAGTGGCCCGCAGCCTGAACGCCAGCGGTTACCCCAAGGGCCTGGCTGTGCTCGTGGAAGGTGTCGAGGACGCCAAGGATCCGAAGAAGGCCAAGATCTATTTCCTGCGTCGCATCCCGCGCAACCCCATGGATACGAGCGAAGCCGTCGATCCTGCGGACACGTGGGGCAAGCGCAGCTACGCCAGCGAAGCCGCGGCGCCTCAGGAAGGCGACGACGTGTACGACGTCTACGTGCCTTCCGCCGACACCGGCCTGAACGGTGTGCCTTACCGGAACTGGTGAATGCGCGCACGAGGCTTCACGCTGCTCGAACTGCTGGTCGTGCTCGCCATCGTCGCGACGCTGCTCATGCTGTCGCTGCCGCGCTACTCCCAGAGTGTCGACGTGGCGCGCGAGCGTGTGCTGGTGGAGAACCTGCGGACCACACGCTCGGCGATCGACAAGTTCTATGCGGACACGAGCCGCTATCCGGAGTCGCTCGAGGAGCTCGTGGAGCGACGTTACCTGCGCAGCATGCCGGTCGATCCCGTGCTCGAGAGCGACAAGGCCTGGCACATCGTTGCCCCCCCTGCCGAGAAGAAGGGTCAGGTCGCTGATCTCAAAAGCACTGCACCAGGCGAAACACTCGATGGAAAGCCGTACAGCGAGCTTTGAGGCGGCAACCGCGCGCCTGCCGCGTCGAGCCGCGATCCAGTCCGGCTACACCTATGTCGCGGTGCTGATCCTGCTCGCGGTGCTGGCGCTGGCGTCGGCGCTCACGCTCGAGGTTGCCGAAACCAGCAGTCGACGCAGCGCGGAGGCCGAACTGCTGGCGGTGGGCAACGAGTTCGAGCAGGCGTTCGCCAGCTACTACAGGCAAGGCCTCGGCCCGCGTTCGCGCTATCCGCAGCAACTGGAGGATCTGCTTCGCGATCCACGTTCGCCCGGTGTTCGCCGGCATCTGCGACGCTTGTACATCGATCCTGTGACGGGTGCAGCATGGGCCACCATCCCGGCACCCGATGGCGGCATCATGGGCGTCTACAGCACCGCACCCGGCCAGCCTTACAGGGCTCATGCCACGCCTTTGGCAGCCGCCGCAGGTGCGAGCGCTCCTGCGAAGAACTATGCCGAGTGGCGCTTCGGATACGACCCGGCCATGGAGCAGGAGGGGCGCCTGCGCGTCATTACCGCGACTCCACCCCCAGAAAAATCGGCGCCTTGAACTTCACCCGCTTGAGCCACTTGTTTCGGGGGTGACCTTCCCGGCCCGCGACAGCGCCACCTACACTTCATCCGCCGGAACGGGGGCCGGCGCAAGCAACAGAGCGCGAGGAGAGGGGAATGCGGGGGAGTTTCGTTGAGGCGCTGCGTCGCTTGATCGTGACTGCAGCGGTTACAGCCGTCACGATGAGCACCGCGCAGGCCGCCAGCAATGCGTACATGTCAGCGGCCACCGAGCCGTGGGACGACGCGAGCAACATCCAGGCGATGGACGCCGCCTTCGGAGCGGACTGGACACGCCTGAGCTACGGCGATGCGTTCGAGGGTTACACGCTGCTATACATCGATGGGGGCAGCACGACCGCCACAGAAATGGTGAGCTTCCTCGATGCCCATCGGCCATGGCTGGAAAGCTTTGTCCTCGGCGGCGGCCGTCTATTCATCAATGCGGCCACTGAAGACCAAGGCACTTTCCAACTGGTGTTCGGCGCCACCTCTACCCAGGTCGATGACCCGCAAAAAAGTCTTTCTGCTTCTGCCGTCGATGTATCGAGCGAGCTCTTCGCCGGGGCTGGTACCTCGTGGAACGGCAGCTTCTTCGCACACAACCAGATCACGGCACCGGACAGCTTCAACGCTCTCATCGTGGGGGACACCGGCGGCACGGTATTGGCGGGTGCCTTCGTGGGCGACGGCTACGTCATGCTGGGCGGGCAGACCAACACAATCTTCCACGAGTCGGTGGCAGGAAGCGATCCTTTCCAGCTTCGCGTGAACGAGTTGCTGTACACGCTCAACGCAATGCCTCGCGTGATGTCACCGGTACCGGAGCCCTCCGTCAATGCCATGGGGATGCTTGGCATCATGATCCTTGTCAGCATGACGTTGCGGCAGCGTAGCTTGGCCGGCCGAGCACAAGCACGAGCACGAGGTCTTGCCGACCTATAGCAAGCCGCCTTCGGCGCTTGTACCAATCTGCGACTCTTCGCACGCGGAAGCATCTGCGAAGGGCTCGGCGTCAACCCGGACTCTTCAAACGGCATTTCGAACAGGAGCTACGCGACTGAGCGCGACAATGCATATTATGTCAACCGAGGCTGCGCCTTCTCAACGCGCAGCCGGACATGTGCGAGGTGCTGGGCGTGAGCGCCCGCGGCTATCGCGCGTGGCGCCGTGGCGGCACCCCGAACTCGAGCCGCCTGAGTGATGCGCAGGCCGTGGCCTTGATGAAAGCGATCCACGCCGAAGTCAAGGGCGCCTACGGCTCGCGGCGCATGCACCGCGAGCTCAAGGGCCGCGGTCACCGCATCGGCCTGGCGCAGGTCGAGCGGCTGATACGTGACAACGGCATCCGAGCGCGGCACAAGCGGCGCTCCAAGGCGACGACGGACCCCAAGCACTCGAATCGCCACCGACGAGGGCTGGCTGTATCTGGCGATCGTGCTGGGACCTGTTCAACCGCGAGATCGTGGGCTGGTCGTCAAGCCGCGCATGACGGCCGACATCGTGATCGGCGCGCTGACGATGGCCTGGTTCCGGCGCAAGCCCGACTCCGGCGTCATCTTCCATAGCGACCGCAGCAGCCAGTACGCCAGCCATGCGATGCGCGACAAGCTCGTCCAGTTCGGCATGACGGCCTCGATGAGCCGCAAGGCCAACTGCTGGGACAACG
>CBINBY010000006.1:0-79291 GCA_966248995.1 uncultured Burkholderiales bacterium
TGCGGTGGCTGTAGCTCAGTTGGTAGAGTCCCAGATTGTGATTCTGGTCGTCGTGGGTTCGAGTCCCATCAGCCACCCCACCGATTTCTCCTCGTACAACGGCCCTTCGGGGCCGTTTTCGTTAGGGCGCGGCGCGCGGCACACTTGTACCGAATTTGTACCGCCGCCGATGTTCCCGGCCCAGGCAACCCGTGGCTCACGCCCAGATGGGCGTTACGCTGGACCATGGTCAGGGACGCCCAGCTCCTGCAGCACGGAGCGGCGTGCCGGCCTGCTCGTGCCAGCTTGCCCCAAGTGTGGCCAAGTCGTGGAAGCGCAGCTGGGCAGCCCGGCATGGATCGTGGTGTAGGTTCGGGGCGGGACCCAGCGCAGTGGTGCCCCGCGTGCGCCTGCAGAGGAAACCATAGGCCTTTATTGCGAAACCAAAAGCCATACGCCGCCGGGCCGAGCCGATCTCGGCGCAGCGTTCGAAGACCGCGCGCACGGCGCCGCGGACAGCAGCGTTCTAGTACAGCAGGACCTCGCCGCCGGCCTCGCCCCAGACGAAGCCTGCCGGCAGGCTGCGGCGTACTCGCCGCGCGCGGACTGTTGCGAATGCCTGTCCAGCGGGACGCGACATGTGCAGCTCCGCCGCTTCGCTCATCGTTCTCCACGCGCTGCGGCAGACGATCGTTGAACAGCGACGGGTGGTACTGTGTCGCCGATGAGCGTGTCGGTTATTGAGCACAGGTCCAGCAGCCGATAGCACTCGGCGTTGTTACGATGCGCGAGACCTCCAGCCCGAGGATGATGCCCACGTACGACAACGCCACCTCGAGAGTCATGCGTGCGAAGCCGCTGCGTTGATGGCTCGTGACGCCGGACAGGCCGAGAACTTCAGCGATCAAGGTGACCCGATGGGCACCCCGTCCAGCCCAGGGCCGCGGCGCGTTGGGCCAGCGCGTACTGGTACGGGGTGGACGCGGGTGTGGCTGCTGAGATGGCTAGGTGTAGACCGGTCGACAAGCACGTGTGGCGGTGCTGCACTTCGCCCTCGACGAGGGTGCGCTTTGCTGTTGCTGCCACTGTCCTGGATGCAGAGCAAAGCATTGGGCGATCCCCTTCTTCCTACTTGAGCTCGTCCACTAACAGGCGAACGATACGCTTGGCTGCTTCGCCGTTCTCTGGCTGGCCCTGTGCATTGAACACCGATATGGTGCTGCGCTCGCCTTCGCCCTTCACCTGCACACGATAGCGCGCCGGTCCGCGGGCCTCGCCCTTCTTCCCGCCGCCGAAGAGGCGACTGAAAAACCCGGGTTCTTCCTTGCCGGCGTCCTCGGGGTTGACGTAGCGCACGTAGTACAGACCTTGCGCGCGGTCCCGGTCTTCCACGGTGAAGCCGCTGCGGTCGAGTGCCAAGCCGACGCGCCGCCACGCACGGTCGAAGCCGTCTTCCATCTGCAAGCTGGCGGCGGGCAAGCCGTCAATGGCGCGCGCGCGCGCCGGCTCTGCGGCGCCAGGCGTGACCGCCACGCGAGCCTGTTCTTCCTTAACGCCCAGGCGCACGAGCAACTTTTGCAGCATGGCGGCCTCGAGCTGTGGGTCGGTGGGGCGGGCCTGCCACACGGTGGTTTCCTTCTGCGGACCGCTAAACACCTCTTCCATGCCACGGTGGGAGATGTACACCTCGGTCGCGCCCGTTGGAGCTCGTTCCAACCGGGTTCGGAACTTGTCACGTTCGGCAGTCGAATACAGCGAGTTGAGTGCCCGGGCGAGGGTGTCGCGGATGATGCCCTGCGGGATCTTGGCACGGTTTTCTGCCCACTCCGTCTCCATCAACCCGGCAGCGGGATCGTCGAGCACGAGCACGAAGCCGTTGTCCTTCCAGAAACCTTGCAACTGAGGCCACAGCTGCTCCGGTGGCATGGGCACTGTCAGCCAGCGCTGATTGCCTTCGCGCTCGAGACGAAGATCGCCCAATGTCTTGGGCGCTACGGTTGTGCTTGACAGTGCACCCACGGCGCCGGCCGCGCCGTTGGCCGCCGCCGGGGTGCGCCCAGCCTGGAACTCGGCGGCGCTCACGCTCCCGCCCGTGGGCTGGAAGCGGGTGTCGCGCGAAAGCTGGGTGAGGTCAGGGGGAACCTCAAGCCCCCGATCACGCGTGGCGCCGGCGGTGCGGTAGTCGATCTTGTCGCCGCCAAGCAGATCGTTGACCGAGGAACAGCCGGCAAGTCCGGCGGCAAGAAGCAGGCAGGCCAGGTGCAAAGGAGTGAATCGGCGTAGGGCAGTCACGTGAGAGGTCTCCGCAGGGCTCGGTGCGCATTCCGGCCCCGGTTCATTAAAACGATGTGCGGTGTAGCGTCAATGCAGGCCGGCGTCGCTCAGGGCCTGGCCTACGAGGGCCTGCCCGGTCGGCGTGAGGCGCGTGATCGGCAGACGGAGCGTCTCGCCGCACAGGCCGAGCTGGTTCATGGCCCACTTGGTGGGCGCGGGGCTGGGTTCGCAGAACAACTGTTTGTGCAAGGGCAGCAGGCGCATGTGCAGCGCCGTGGCCTCACGCACCCGCCCTTCCAACGCGGCCGTGCACATCTCGTGCATGAGGCGCGGCGCGACGTTGGCGGTGACGCTCACGTTGCCCTTGCCGCCAAGCAGCATGAGCGCGACGGCGGTGCTGTCGTCGCCCGAGTAGATCGCGAAGCCCTTGGGGGCCTGCTTGATGAGCCAACAGGCGCGCTCGATGCTGCCGGTGGCATCCTTGATGCCCACGATGCCGGGCACATGGGCCAGGCGCAGTGTGGTCTCGGGCTGCATGTCCGCAACCGTGCGACCGGGCACGTTGTACAGCACCATGGGAATGTCGACGGCTTCCGCGATGGTGCGGAAGTGCTGATAGATGCCTTCTTGCGACGGCTTGTTGTAGTAGGGCACGACGGAGAGCGTGCAATCGGCTCCGACCTTCTTCGCGTAGCGCGAGAGTTCCACGGCTTCGCGCGTGGAGTTGCCGCCGGTGCCCGCCATGATGGGCACACGCCCCTTTGCGTGCTCGACCGCCACGCGGATGATCTCGCAGTGCTCGTCAACCGAGACGGTGGGCGACTCCCCGGTGGTGCCCACGACGCCGACGCAATCGGTACCTTCGGCGACGTGCCAGTCGACGAGGCGGCGCAGCGCGTCGTAGTCGACACTGCCGTCTTCCTGCATCGGGGTGACGAGCGCCACGATACTGCCAATGATGGGATTCATTCGATGTCCTCGGAATCGGGCGATTCTAGACTTGTGCGCACACGCATCCCCAGGGCCCAAGGGCCTGTCCGCCCTTGAGTTCGGGTCACAACGCGTAACGCCGCAACTCGGTGGACGCGCCCAGCTCCCGCACGGCTGCGATGCGCTGGACGAAACGATCCGGCGCATCGACGAACCCGTCCTCGTAAGACACGATGTGCAGGCCGGATGCGACCTGCAGCAGCTCGCCGGGTTCCAACAGGAAGCTGGGATTGGTGGGCTTGCCCACCGTCTCCTGACCTCTGCAAAAGGTTTCGTACAGCAGCACGGCACCGTTGTCCAGGCTTTCAAGCAGGTGTGCCCACAGCGGGCGCCACAGATAGTTGGTGACGACGACGGCGTCGAAGCGGCGCCCGGGCAGGGGCCATGGTTTGTTTTCCAGGTCGGCCACGATCGTCTCCGCGATTGTGGCCAGCGGGTGCAAGGCCTCGGCGTCGAGGTCCACCGCGGTGACGCGGCAGCCGCGGCCGGCGAACCAGCGGACATGCCGACCGCTGCCGCAGGCGACATCGAGCACGCGCGATCCTGCAGGGATCAAGGGTGTCCAGCGTTGCACCCAAGGCGAGGCTGCCGGGCTGGTGTGCGGGAGCGCGGCGCTCATCCGAAGCAGTTCCAGAGGCGGGTGCCCAGCGTGAGGGCGAGGTCGGGGCGCAGATAGGCGGCGAAGACCGCCAGCAGCGTTGTCGCCACGCCGCTCCACCACAACGCTTTGCGCACCGCGCGCTTCATGGGGTGGCCGCGGCCGGCGCCGCGCGCAGGATGGCCGATTCCTTGACCGGCAGGTTCGCCAGCGCGGCGAACACGCCCAGCGCCACCGCGACCCACCACACCACGTCATAGGCGCCCGTGGCGTCGTACAGCCGGCCGCCGAGCCACACGCCCAGGAAGCTGCCGATCTGGTGGCTGAGGAACACGAAGCCCCCCAGCATCGACAGGTACTGCACGCCGAAGATCTGCGCGACCACGGCGTTGGTGGCAGGCACGGTGGACAGCCACAGCAAGCCCATGAACGACGAGAAGAGGTACACGCTCCACGGCGTGAGCGGCACATTGAGGAACACCACGATGGCGAGCGAGCGCAGCGTGTAGATCGATGAAAGGATGTAGCGCTTGGGCAGCCGCTGTCCCAGAATGCCGGCTCCGTAGGTGCCCACCACGTTGAACAGGCCGATCAGCGCCAGGGAGGTCGTGGCCACGTCGGGCGTGAGGCCGTGGTCCTTCAGGTAACTGGGCATGTGCACGCCGATGAAGACCACCTGGAAGCCGCACACGAAGTAACCTGCCATGAGCCACCGGAAGCTGGGATAGGCGAATGCCTCGCGCAGTGCCTGGCCGATGCTCTGGTGGTGCGCCGCGTGCGGCTCGACCGGCGGCTCCTTCAGCCCGGTGGCCAGGGGCACGATGGCCAGTGCGAGGCAGCCGAGCAGGAACAGCGCCTGCTGCCAGCCGAAGCCCTCGATCAGCCAGTTCTCAATGGGCACCATCAGGAACTGGCCGAATGATCCAGCCGCCGCGGCGACGCCCATGGCCCAGCTGCGCCGTTCGGGTGCGACGTTGCGCCCGATCACTCCGTATACGACGGCGTAGGTGGTTCCAGACTGCGCGAGCCCGAGCAGCAGCCCGGCGCTGCTGGTAAAGGCCAGGCCGGAAGTGGCAAGCGCCATCAGCACGAGGCCGGCCGCGTAGAGCACGCTGCCGGCGATCAGCACCCGGAAGGCACCGAAACGATCGGCCAGGCCGCCCGCCACCGGCCCGGCCAGGCCCCAGGCGAGGTTCTGCACGGCAATGGCGAAGGCGAAGGTCTCGCGAGACCACCCACGGTCCATGGTGATCGGCGCGAGCCACAGGCCGAAGCCGTGGCGGATGCCCATGGACAAGGTCACGATCGCAGCGCTGCAAACCAGCACCTGGGTCAGAGACAGCGTGGGGCGGGTGTGGGCGGTCATCGGGCGACTGTAGCCAAACGCGCATCGGCACGCTGGCGCAGGGCAGCGTGCGCGGGCAGCAGACCACGCAAGCCCGCTGCCTACAATCCGCCGCCATATGGCGAGCAAACCTCAAGGCAAGGCCGACGCCGGCTACGGCGAGGCCTCGATCCGCGTCCTGAAAGGCCTGGAGCCGGTCAAGCAGCGACCGGGCATGTACACGCGCACCGACAACCCGCTGCACATCATCCAGGAGGTCATCGACAACGCTGCCGACGAGGCCTTGGCGGGCCACTGCAAGCGCATCGATGTGACGCTGCATGCCGATGGTTCGGTGAGCGTGGAAGACGACGGCCGCGGCATTCCCTTCGGCCTGCATCCCGAAGAGAAGGTGCCGGTGGTCGAGATCGTGTTCACGAGACTTCATGCCGGCGGCAAGTTCGACAAGGGCGCGGGCGGCGCCTACAGCTTCTCCGGCGGCCTGCATGGCGTGGGGGTGAGCGTGACCAATGCACTGGCCAAGCGCCTGCAGGTGACCGTGTGTCGAGACGGGCAGGTGGCCGAGATCGCGTTCGCGGACGGCGATGTGGTGGAGCCGCTCAAGACACGGCGTGCCTCGTCGGCTGACCGTCGTAACGGCACCACCGTGCGAGCCTGGCCCGACCCCAGGTATTTCGAGAGTGCCGAGTTCCCCAAGGGCGAGCTGACCCACCTGCTGCGCAGCAAGGCCGTGCTGATGCCCGGCGTGACGGTCACGCTGCGCCACGAGAAGGGCGGCGAAGCGCAGACCTGGTCGTACAAGGGCGGCCTGCGCGACTACCTCATGCAGACGCTCACCGCGGACCCGGTGATTCCGCTGTTCGAGGGCGAACATTACGCCGACCGTGGCGAGACCGAAAACTTCGCCGAAGGCGAGGGCGCCGCGTGGTGTGTGGCCTTCACCGAAGAGGGCGCGCCGGTGCGCGAAAGCTATGTGAACCTGATCCCGACCGTGGCCGGGGGCACGCATGAAGCGGGGTTGAAGGACGGGCTCTTTGGCGCAGTCAAGGGCTTCATCGAGCTGCACAGCCTGTTGCCCAAAGGCGTGAAGCTGATGCCCGAGGACGTGTTCTCCCGCGCCAGCTTCGTGCTCTCGGCCAAGGTGCTGGACCCGCAGTTCCAAGGCCAGATCAAGGAGCGGCTCAACAGCCGTGATGCCCTCAGGCTGGTTTCCACCTACGTCAAGCCCGCGATGGAGCTGTGGCTCAACCAGCACGTGGACCTCGGCCGCAAGCTGGCGGAACTGGTCATCCGCCAGGCGCAAACGCGCCAGCGCGCAAGCCAGAAGGTCGAGAAGCGCAAGGGCTCGGGCGTGGCCGTGCTGCCGGGCAAGCTCACCGATTGCGAAAGCCGCGACATCAGCCTCAACGAAATCTTCCTCGTCGAGGGCGACTCCGCGGGCGGGAGCGCCAAGATGGGGCGCAACAAGGAAACGCAGGCGATCCTGCCGTTGCGTGGCAAGGTGCTCAACGCCTGGGAGGTGGAGAAGGACCGCCTCTTCGCCAACAACGAGATCCATGACATCGCGGTGGCTATCGGCGTGGACCCGCACGCACCGGGCGACGAGGTCGATCTGTCGGGCCTGCGCTACGGCAAGGTGTGCATCCTCAGCGATGCCGACGTGGACGGCTCGCACATCCAGGTGTTGCTGCTTACGTTGTTCTTCCGGCACTTTCCGCGGCTCATCGAGCGCGGGCATATCTACGTGGCCAAGCCGCCGCTGTTTCGCGTGGATGCACCCGCTCGCGGCAAGAAGCCGGCTGCCAAGCTCTATGCGCTCGACGAGGGCGAGCTCGCCGCCACGCTCGACAAGCTGCGCAAGGAAGGGGCACGCGAAGGCTCCTGGAGCATCAGCCGCTTCAAGGGCCTGGGCGAGATGAACGCCGAGCAGCTGTGGGAGACCACGCTCAACCCCGATACCCGCCGCCTGTTGTCTGTGGCCTTCGGTGCCATGGACTTCACCGCCACGGTGGGGTCGCTCGCCAAGCTCATGGGCAAGGGCGAGGCACAGGCTCGGCGCGAGCTGATGGAACTGCACGGCGATGCCGTGGAGGTCGACATCTGATCGAAGCAGGAAAAGCGATGAACGCCGTTCGACTGCGCCCGACCATGCTGTCGGATCTCGATTTCGTCATCTCGGTCGAGCAGGATCCGGTCAACCGCCCGTTCATCACGCCCTGGGAACGCACGCAGCACGAGGGCGCCATCCGCTTCCCGGACTTCCGCCACTTCATCGTGGAGGCCGGGCCTGGCTATCCTTCAGCCGGTTTCGTCATCCTGCAGGGCTGTCGCAATCCGCACCGTTCGGTGGAGCTCAAGCGGATCGTGCTGCAGCCCAAGGGCCAGGGTCTGGGGCGCACCTGCGTGCGGCTGCTCACGCAGATGGCCTTCCGCGACCTGGGTGCCCATCGGTTCTGGCTGGACGTGAAAGCATCCAACCCCCGTGCGCGGGCGCTGTATCTCAGCGAAGGCTTTGTCGAGGAAGGGCGCCTGCGCGAAAGCGTGAAGACCGACGACGGCTACGACACGCTGATCGTCATGTCGATGTTGCAAGCGGAGCACCAGGCACTGGGCGCTCGCGTGGTGGCTGAATGAGAGATGGAGTGGGGGAACGCCCATGAACGACATCTGGGAAGAACTGCGTCCCCGTCTGGCGCGTTTGTCGCGGCCTTTCACGCAAGACCCGATAGCGCTGGCCGAGAAGCATCGCGATGAGCTAGCGCCGTTCCTGGTGCAGTCTTTGAAGGAGCTGGCCGCGAACCCGGTGGCCGACGATGAAGCCACGCTGCACCTGTTCGCCATGCACTTGCTGGCGTCGTGGCGCGACCGGCGGGCCTTTGAGCCTTTGCTCTCCCTGGCCGTGTCGCGCGATCACGAGGCGATCGAAGCCTTGTTTGGCGATCACATGACGGAGTCCGTGGGGCGCTGTCTTGCATCCGTGGCCGGCGGTGACGTGAATGCGGTGTGGGGCCTGTGCGAGGACGCCGGGGCTTACCTGTGGTCGCGCACCGCCGGCCTCGATGCCTTGCAGGCTTGCGTGATCGAAGGCGACGCCGACCGTGACGATGTCGTCGCCCGGCTCCAGGGTGTGGCTGCGCGCGAGGCTCACGTGCGCCGGATGCAGGCCGCCGCCGGCGAGCCTCGCACGGACTTGCTGGATCAGCTCGTCATCCTCGCCACTGACCTGGGTGCCGCCGAGATGCTGCCGGCCATCCGGGGCTGGTTCCACGAAGGCTTGATCGACCAGGCATCCATCCGCCCCGCCGACGTGGAGCAGAACATCATGCGCGACGCGCGCGAGTGCCTGCAGCTCCTTCGTGCCAGCGGGGAGGGTTACCTGGGCGACGCCTGGACCGAGATCTCGTGGTGGGCTTGCTTCAGCGACGGCAAGCACCGGGCGGACCGCTGGGAACCTGTGCGACACGGGGCCAAGGTCGGCCGCAACGACCCCTGCCCCTGCGGCAGCGGGAAGAAGTACAAGAAGTGCCACGGGACCGCGTGACTGCGGGCTGGCACGTGCAAAGGATTCATGAAGACTGAACCCGACCTGTTCGACACCTCTCCTCCTGCCGACGACGCCATCACACTGGCCCACTACGCCGAGCGGGCCTACCTCGAATACGCGCTCAGCGTGGTGAAGGGTCGGGCGCTGCCCGATGTATGCGACGGCCAGAAGCCGGTGCAGCGGCGCATCCTCTACTCGATGGAGCGCATGGGCTTGGGCTACACCGGCCCGGCCGGTGCCAAGCCCGTGAAAAGCGCGCGAGTGGTGGGCGATGTGCTGGGCCGCTTCCACCCCCATGGCGACCAGGCGGCGTACGACGCGCTCGTGCGGATGGCGCAGGACTTTTCGCAGCGCTATCCGCTCATCGACGGGCAAGGCAACTTCGGCTCGCGCGATGGCGACGGAGCGGCTGCCATGCGCTACACCGAAGCGCGGCTCGCCCCCATCTCGCGGCTGCTGCTTGACGAGATCGACGAGGGCACCGTCGACTTCATGCCCAACTACGACGGCTCCACCCAGGAGCCCAGGCAGCTGCCCGCGAGGCTGCCCTTCGTGCTGCTCAACGGTGCGAGCGGCATCGCCGTGGGCCTGGCCACCGAGGTGCCTTCGCACAACCTGCGCGAGGTGGCCCATGCCGCCATCGCGCTGATCAAGGATGCGAAGCTGTCGGATGACGAGCTGTCGGCCCTCATCCCCGGGCCAGACTATCCCGGCGGCGGCCAGGTCATCAGCAGCGCCGAGGACATTCGTGCGGCCTATGCCTGCGGGCGGGGCACGCTCAAGGTTCGGGCGCGCTGGAAGATCGAGGACCTGGCGCGTGGCCAGTGGCAACTGGTGGTCACCGAGCTGCCTCCGGGCACCAGCGTGCAGAAGGTGCTCGAAGAGATCGAGGAGCTCACCAACCCGAAGGTGAAGCCGGGCAAGAAGGCGCTGTCTGCCGAGCAGACGCAGCTCAAGGCCACGGTGCTGGCGGTGCTCGACGCGGCACGCGACGAGTCGAACAAGGACGCGCCGGTGCGCCTGGTGTTCGAGCCCAAGACCAGCCGCATCGAACAGCAGGAGCTGATCCGCACGCTGCTGGCGCACACCAGCCTGGAATGCTCGGCGCCGGTGAACCTCACCATGGTGGGTTCCGATGGCCGGCCCACACAGAAGAGCCTGCGCCAGATGCTGGTCGAGTGGATCGACTTCCGCATGCAGACGGTGCAGCGTCGCACGCGCCACCGCCTGGGCAAGGTGCTTGACCGCATCCATGTGCTGGAAGGTCGGCAGCTCGTGTTGCTGAACATCGACGAGGTGATCCGCATCATCCGCCACGCCGACGAGCCCAAGCCGGCGCTCATCGAACGCTTCAAACTCAGCGACCGGCAGGCGGAAGACATCCTGGAGATCCGCCTGCGCCAGCTGGCGCGGCTGGAGGCCATACGCATCGAGCAGGAGCTGAAGGAGCTGCGCGCGGAGCAGGCCAGGCTCGAAGACATCCTCGAGAGCCCGGTGGCGCTCAGGCGCACCGTGGTGCGAGAAATCGAGGCCGACGCCAAGCAGCACGGCGACGAGCGCCGCACGCTCATCCAGGCGGAAAAGCGTGCGGTGGCCGAGGTAAGGGTGGTCGACGAGGCCGTTACCGTGGTGGTGAGCCTCAAGGGCTGGGTGCGTGCGCTCAAGGGCCACGAGGTGGATCCGGCATCGCTGCAGTTCAAGGCCGGCGATGGCCTGTACGGCACGTTCGCTTGCCGCACGGTGGACGCGCTGCTGGTCTTCGGCAGCAACGGGCGCGTGTACTCCGCCGCGGTCAACCAGCTGCCGGGCGGTCGCGGCGATGGTCAGCCCATCACCACGCTCATCGACCTGGAAAGCGGCACACAGCCCGCGCACTACTTCGCCGGCCGCGCCGACCAGATGCTGCTGCTCGCCCACACCGGCGGCTTCGGCCTGCTCGCGCGCGCGAGCGACCTGATGTCACGGCAGCGGGGGGGCAAATCCTTCCTCAGCCTCGAAGCCGACGAGAAGCCGCTGCCACCGAGCCTGGTGAACGGTTCGGGGCACGTGGCCTGTCTGACGCTCGAAGGCCGCCTGCTGGTCTTCGGGCTCGACGAGCTGAAGCTGCAGCCCAACGGTGGTCGCGGGCTCACGCTCATCGATTTGGAGGGCAAGGACGCCCTGGTGAGCGTGGCAGCGTTCGGCGCGGCGTTGCAGGTGCTGGGCACCGGGCGCGGCGGCAAGCCCAAGGACGAGTTGCTCCGTGGCGCCGCGCTGGCCGCCTACGAGGGCAAGCGCGCCCGCAAGGGGCGCAAGCAAGACGTGATGGTCAAGGCGGTGCGGGTGGTCGGCGCGCCAAGTTGAGCGCCGGCCCTGCGCCTTGCGGGCCGCAATGAAGTCAGGCGGTCCGTGACTTCGGTGACTTGCCCCTGCGCGAGCCGGAGCGGGGCAACGGCGTTACCTTGGTCTCGTCTTCCGCTTCATGCGCTTCCGGTTCAGGGGAGGCCTCGGTGGGAGACAGCACCCAGGGGGAGGCGGGCACCTGCCAAGTCATGGTGCTCCAGAAGTTGCGGGTCGCATCCAGAAAGCGGTTCCACGAGCGGGCCTGCAGTTCCAGCGGATCCGGGATGCCATCGGCCGTGGTCGCCGGTTCCATGCCTTCTTCCTCTTCCTCCTGTGCAGCTCCGGGGACGCCCCACAGCCAGGGTGCGCCGAACTGCAGCCATGGCGTATAGAACGCCCAGAAGCTGCGATTGGCATCCAGCAGGTGATTCCAGAGCCGGGCCTGGGCCTCGACCACGGTACCGACACCCCAAGGGTCAATCTCACTGGCATGGCCGTTGTTGGCGGCGGTGTGCGGCCACAGCGGCGCGGTCGTATTCAGCATGCGGTTCTCCGATCTAGGACGGCGCCGATACAGTGTGCCGGCACGAACCTGCAACTCTAGTGGTTCAGAAGAGCCCTCGTTCGAGATGGGCAACCGGGCCGTGCGGTATTTGCTCCATCCTGGCGATCATCGCCATCCGGTCGGATCTCAATGCCATGACCTGGGGCAAGGGGTGCCGTGCCCACATACAAATGCAATGCGCAAGAGAGGCAGGGCTAGGCGCGGCTTGCAACCGAGGTCGAACGCCGGCGTATGAGAGCGGCGACGGAAAGCAGGCCCGTCAGGGCGAACAGCGCCAGGCTCCAGAGTTCGAAAGGCACGCCCAGGAGCGAGACTGCGGCATCGGCGCACGAGGCTTTCACCTCGAACAGCCAGGGCGCCAGCGCTTCGACGCGCAGCGCATTGAGGATGCGGTCGGCCAGCGTCAAGTTGCACGACACCGACTTGGAGGCCACGACGTTCTGGTACACCGCGGCCGCGGCACCCAGGGCCGACAGCAGCAGCACGGCGCCTGACAGCATCTTGCGCAGCCCGGAGCCGGCGTATGCGGCGGCCAAGGCGACGGCGCCGAGCACCACGAAGATCAGTCGCTGCAGGATGCACCAGGGGCAGGGCTGCATGTCGAACGCATACTGCGACACCAGGGCGGCCCCTACGCCGGCCAAGGCGAGCCCGGCGATCAGGAGCATGTTGCCGTGCCCGGCGGCGCCCGGCGCTCCGGCGCGGGTCGAGGCGGCAGCGGCTTGATCCTGCTGCCGCATGCTCATGCAACCTGGGCGATGAGCTCGATCTCCACGCAGGCGCCCAGCGGGACCTGAGCGACACCGAATGCGCTGCGAGCGTGGGCGCCCTTGTCGCCGAACACTTCGGCGAGCAGCTCCGAACAGCCGTTCGTGACGAGGTGCTGCTCGGTGTAGTCGGGTGTGCTGTTGACCAGGCTCATCACCTTGACGATGCGCTCCACGCGGTTGAGATCGCCGACGGCGGCGTGCAGCGTGCCCAGCAGGTCGATGGCCACGGACCGCGCTGCCTGCTTGCCGGTGGCGGTGTCGGTGTCGCGCCCGAGTTGGCCGACCCAGGGCTTGCCTTCGCGCTTGGCGATGTGACCGGACAGGAAGACGAGGTTGCCGGAGCGCACGAAAGGCACATAGGCGGCGGCCGGCGTGGCGATGGGCGGAAGTTCGATACCGAGCTGCTTGAGGCGGTCGTAGATGGACATCTGATCGTGACTTCAGGCTAAGGGCGCGAATCCTACACTGCGTGCCCATGGGAGGAGACGACAAGGGCTGGCGCCTGGCGCTGCCGGCGCTCGCGTGGCTGGCTGGCATGGCCGTGCAGCTGCACGAGCGCTCTTTGCAAGCACACGCGGTGTACTTGGGGGCGATGGCCGCCAGCGCGCTCGGCCTAGTGGCCGCATGGCGCCGCTCGGGTGCCTGCGTGTTGGCCATCGTCGGCATGGCGGCCCTGGCGTACGGATGGGCGGGGGAGCGTGCTGCAGCCCGCTTGGCGCAGGAACTGCCCGCGAGCCTGGAGGGGCAGGACCTCGAGGTGGTCGGCGTCGTGGCGAGTCTCCCGCAGCGCAGTGCCAATGGGGTGCGGTTCCGCTTCGAGGTGGAGCAGGCCCGGCGTGCCGGAGAGCCGGTTTCGGTGCCCGAGCGCCTCGCCCTCGGCTGGTACGCCGGCTTCCAGGGAAACGAGGCGCTGGGCTCGGCCCAGCGGGCACTGCGTGCGGGCCAGCGCTGGCGTTTCACCCTAAGCCTGCGCCAGCCGCACGGCCTGCTCAACCCCCATGGCTTCGACTACGAGTTGCTGCTCTTCGAGCAGGGCGTGCGCGCCACGGGCTACGTGCGCGAGGTACCACCTGCGCAACTGCTCGATGCCGCCGCGGGCCATGCCGTGGAAAGGGCACGCCAGCGCGTGAGAGACGCCATCGAGGCCGCGGTTCCCGATGCTCGCGCGGCCGGCGTCCTGGCGGCGCTCTCGGTGGGGGACCAGTCGGCCATCGACCGTGAGGACTGGGAGCTTTTCCGGCAGACGGGCATCGCGCACCTGGTGAGCATCAGCGGGCTGCACGTGACGATGTTCGCGTGGCTGGCGGGGCTTGCCATCGCGTCGCTGTGGCGGCGCAGCGAGCGGGCGATGCTCGCGATGGCCACGCCCTGGGCGGCTCGATGGGGTGGGCTGGGGGCCGCGGCCGGCTACGCCATGTTCTCGGGCTGGGGCGTGCCGGCGCAGCGTACGGTGTGGATGCTGGCCACGGTGACCCTGCTGCAGGCCATGGGCCGGCGCTGGCCCTGGCCGCTGGTGCTGCTGTCGGCCGCGTGGGTGGTGTCGCTGCTCGATCCCTGGGCCTTGCTGCAGCCGGGGTTCTGGCTGTCCTTCGTGGCAGTGGGGTTGTTGATGGCTTCCAGCTACGCGCAGGGCGCGGCCCCTCCTGTGCAGCCGTCCAACCGCTGGCACGGCGCGGCCGCACACCTGCGGCAGGCGCTGCGCAGCCATGCCGTCGCCACGGTGGGCCTTACGCCGCTAACGCTGGTGTTCTTCCAGCAGGTGTCGGTGGTGGGATTCCTCGCGAACCTGGTGGCCATTCCGCTGGTGACGCTGCTCATCACGCCGCTTGCGCTGCTCGGGGCGCTGGCGCCTGCGCTGTGGTCGCTGGGGGCATGGCTGGTGCAGCGAATGGCCCATGGGTTGACGTGGCTCGCGAGTTGGCCGGGCGCGGTGTGGACCGTTCCGGTCGCACCCGCCTGGGCCCAGGTCGCTGGCCTCGTGGGCGCGGCACTGGCGGTGCTGCCGCTGCCGTGGCGGGTGCGCGCGATGGCCGTGCCGCTGGTGCTGCCCTTGATGATGCCGGTGGTGGAGCGCCCGGCCACAGGCCGCTACGAGGTGCTGGCCGCCGACGTGGGCCAGGGCACGGCGGTGCTGGTGCGAACGGCCGGCCACCTGCTCGTCTACGACGCCGGGCCGCGGTATAGCGCCGACAGCGATGCCGGCCAGCGCGTGCTGCTGCCGCTGCTGCGCTCCCTGGGCGAGCAGCGCATCGACCGACTGGTGCTGTCGCACCGCGATCTGGATCACGTGGGTGGTGCGAAGGCACTGCTAGAGGGCATGCCGGTGGGCGACCTGTGGAGTTCGCTGGAGGAGGGTCATCCCTTGATCGCGCTGGCGTCCTCGCACACCCGCTGCGAGGATGGGCAGGCATGGCTGTGGGATGGCGTGCGATTCGACATGCTGCAGCCACCCGCCCCGGCGTTCGGCAGCCGGCTCAAGCCCAATGCGCTGTCCTGCGTGCTGCGGGTGAGTGGCGCGCAGGGCAGCATGCTGCTTGCCGGGGACATCGAGCGAGCGCAGGAGCTGTGGCTGGTCGGGCGGCACGGACCGGCGCTGCGCAGCGACGTGCTGCTTGTGCCGCACCACGGCAGCAAGACGTCTTCCACCGAGGCGTTCCTCGATGCGGTGGCCCCGCGGGCGGCGGTACTGCAGGCGGGGTATCGCAACCGCTACGGGCATCCGGCGCCGGAGGTCGTGGCGCGGCTGCGCGGGCGCGGCATCGCCGTGACCGAGAGCGCCGTGTGCGGTGCATGGCAGAGCACGACCCCGGCGGGGCAGGGGGTATGCGAACGGGACGTGGCGCGCCGCTACTGGCACCATCGGATCAGCTTGGCACCGTAGCGGGGCCGCTCCATGGCCTGCGCCTTGCTTGGTTGCAGCACAGGAGATCCGCGCATGACACCGAGTTTCGACGAGATGCATTCGGCGGGCGGCAGGGTCCGCGAGCACTATCTCGGCTACCACCGCTGGCTTGCCGAGCAGCCCGTGGATGTCCTGCGGGCGCGGCGTGAGGAAGCGGAAGTGATCTTCCGTCGGGTTGGCATCACCTTCGCCGTGTACGGCGACAAGGACGAGGAGGGCGCCGGCAACGAGCGGCTCATACCCTTCGACCTCATTCCGCGCGTGATCCCGGCCTGCGAATGGGCGGAGATGGCCAGGGGCCTGCGCCAGCGGGTGACCGCGCTCAACCGCTTCATCCACGACATCTACCACGACCAGGAGATCCTGCGTGCCGGCCGGGTGCCCGCCGAGCAGGTCCTGGGCAACAAGCAGTTCCGCCCCGCGATGGTGGGTGTGGACGTGCCCGGCGACGTGTATGCCCAGATCGCCGGCATCGACATTGTGCGGGCGGCCCATGCCGACGGCAGCGGCAGCTACTACGTGCTGGAAGACAACCTGCGCGTGCCCAGCGGCGTGAGCTACATGCTCGAGAACCGCAAGATGATGATGCGGCTGTTCGCGGAGCTGTTCGGCGAGCACCGGGTGGCGCCGGTCGCGCACTATCCGGACCTGCTGCTCGAAACGCTGTGCGCGGTGGCGCCTGCGGTGGCAAACGAGCCGACGGTGGTGGTGCTCACCCCCGGCATGCACAACAGTGCCTACTTCGAGCACGCCTTCCTCGCCCAGCAAATGGGCGTGGAGCTGGTGGAGGGGCAGGACCTTTTCGTGCGCGATCACTTCGTGTACATGCGCACCACGCAAGGGCCGCGGCGCGTGGATGTGATCTATCGCCGCATCGACGACGACTTCCTCGACCCGCAGGCCTTCCGGCCCGACTCCACGCTGGGGTGTGCGGGCCTGCTGAATGCGTACCGAGCGGGCAACGTCACGCTGGCCAATGCCATCGGTACGGGGGTGGCGGACGACAAGTCGATCTATCCCTACGTGCCGCGAATGATCGAGTTCTATCTGGGCGAGAAGCCGATCCTCAGCAACGTGCCCACGTGGCGATGTCGCGAGCCCGCCGATCTGCAGTACGTGCTCGCGCATCTGCCCGATCTGGTGGTCAAGGAGGTGCATGGCGCAGGGGGCTACGGCATGCTCGTCGGGCCGGCCGCGACCAGGCAGGAGATTGCCGACTTCCGGCAAGTGCTGCAGGCGCACCCGGAGCGCTACATCGCGCAGCCCACGCTGAGCCTGTCGACCTGTCCCACCTTCGTGCAAAGCGGCATCGCGCCGCGCCACATCGACCTGCGGCCTTTCGTGCTCTCGGGCAAGACGGTGCAGATGGTGCCCGGCGGGCTCACCCGCGTGGCGCTGAAGGAAGGGTCGCTGATCGTGAATTCGTCGCAAGGCGGCGGCACCAAGGACACCTGGGTGCTGGAGGCATGACCAAGGCACAAAGGCATCACCAAGGGGGAAACATGCTGTCGCGTACCGCTGACCACCTGTTCTGGATGGCCCGCTACACCGAGCGCGCCGAGAACATGGCGCGCATGCTGGACGTCAACTACCAGACCTCGCTGCTGCCCCAGTCGGCCGACGTGGCGGAGAAGGGCTGGCGGGGCCTCTTGTCCATCTCGGGTCTGAGCGAGGACTACGCCCGGCGCCATGGCGCCATCACGGCACGCGGCCTCATGGACTACATGGTCTGCGACGCGGCCAATCCTTCGAGCATACGCAGCTGCCTCATGGCCGCTCGCGAGAACGCGAGGGCGGTACGCGGCGCGCTGACCACCGAGGTCTGGGAGACGCAGAACCAGACGTGGCTCGAGTTCCAGCGCATGGCCGCGACCGGCGCCTTCCAGAGGGACCCGGGCGCCGGCTTCGAGTGGGTGAAGTTCCGCTCCCATCTGTCGCGCGGCGTGACGGTGGGGACCATGCTGCAGGACGAGGCCTTCCACTTCCTGCGCATTGGCAGCTTCCTCGAGCGTGCGGACAACACGGCCCGGCTGCTGGACGTGAAGTACCACGCGGTCGACCCCGAGCTCTTCGATGGCCCGCTTGCTCCCGGTGGTGCGAAGGACGTGGAGTACGACTTCTATCACTGGTCGGCGGTGCTGCGGTCGGTGTCGGGCTTCGAGGTCTATCGCAAGGCGTATCGCAACGTGATCCGTCCCGAGAAGGTGGCGGAGCTTCTCATCCTGCGGCCCGACATGCCGCGCTCGCTGGCGGCCTGCATGAACGAGGTGGTGGCCAATCTGCGCAGGGTGGCCAACGAACAGTCGGGCGAGACACTGCGCTGTGCCGGCCGGCTGCGCGCGGACCTTCAGTACGGCCGCATCGATGAGATCCTTCTCACCGGCTTGCACGCCTTCCTCACGCAGTTCCTGGAGCGGGTCCACAGGGTTGGCCTCGGCATCAGCCGAGACTTTCTCGTGCCGGTCAGCGAGCAAGGGGCAGGGTGAGGCGCAGCAGGATGGGGTCGTGATCGCTGGCAGCCTCGGCGTACGCGGCGTTCACGTGCACTGCGTCCAGCTGAGTCTCGGCACGGGCCGCCAGTGAGCGGCTCACGAGTGCGTGGTCGAGCATGCGCGCCTCGCCTTGATAGATGTGCGTGTAGCGCCGTGCGCCCGGCAGCCGCAGGGCAGGGTTCACCAGCGATGCGCGCTCCAGCGTCTTCAGCGTAGCGGAGAACTCGTCGTCATTGAGATCACCGAGCACCACGACCTTGGCCTGCGGGTCCGCGGCCAGCAGGGATCGCACGAAGTCGGCAACCACGCCGGCCTGCGCGACGCGCTGCGGCTCGCTGAGCGCCACCGGCGGCTGGAACCGGCCCCAAGGCGACGGATCGCGCCGCTTGGAAGCGAAGTGGTTGGCGATCACGAACAGCGTGTGTCCGTTGAACGCAAACTGCGCCGCGAGCGGCTTGCGGCTGGCGCGGAACGCCGGATGCTCCGGCGCAATTCGATCCGGTGACGCGCTCAGCGCTGGTCCCTGGGACGTGCGCAGCACTGACACGCCGGCAGCATCGCGACGGCCGGGCCGATCGACGAAGCGTACTCGTGCGGGGTTGAACAGCAGCACCTGGCGGATGTTGCCGCCCGGTTCGCCGCCGTCCTCGTTGGGCCGCGGATCGATCTGCCGGTGCGTGTAGGCCGGTCCGCCTTCGGCGCGAATGGCGTCGAGCAGCATGCCGATGGTGAGACGGGCGCCGGAACGGCCGTCGTCGTCGGCGCCGTTGTCGTCCTGCACCTCATTGAGTGCGAGCACATCCGGCGACCGCAGGTGCTGCACGATCTGCACGGCGAGCTGGCGAAATCGCCGGGGCGCATCGGTGGCGTCGAGATTGCGGACGTTGAGCGATGCCAGCGTGAGGTGATCGGCATCGCCTTGCAGCCGCGTGATCTCGCGTGTCGGATGCATGCGCATGACGCGCGGTTTGTCCGTGACGAAGAGCTTGTAGCGGCCGTAGCTGTAGTCCACGATGCCGGCCGCCGCCTGGAGGGTGTCGCCGGCATCGAGCTTGGGTAGCCGCCCCTTGGGCAAGATGGCGCCGGAGACGAGCACACGCGTTAAGGGAATGCCGGCCTGCCCTGCCTGCGAGGCTGTCAACACGGGGGCTCGGTCATCGCCTTGCACCTCGATCGCGACTTCGTTGAACTTCATCGGCCCCACGGCCCGGGCCGCCGGCACGGCCACCCGCATCGCTTCCAGGCTCTCGTAGAAATCCATCGCATAGCGAAAGGGATCGAGCCGTGCGCCGGACTCGACATTGCCGCCCGGCGCGGCGCTTGCCAACGAACGATGATCGAGCCGTCGGCCCCCGGTACCCAGGATCACAGGCGGCGGTAAGGTGCGGCCGCGCGTGGCATCAATCCACACCGTGCCGGCGACGATGCGCGTGAGGCTGAGGTTGTCCGCTCCGGCCACCTCGCCGCCGGGGCGGTATTCCTCGACCCGGCCGCTCACCCGCACCACGTCGCCCACGTGGACGGAAGGCGCTGCCGACGTGGCCACGTAGATGCCCTCGGAGGTGGCGGCGTCGGCGTCCGGTTGCCAGTCTTCCATGTAGAACCCGCCTGGCCGCAAGGCGGTCACGATGCCGGGCACGCCCGACACTTGGCGGCCATTCAGCGGGGACAGATGCGTGCGGCCCTGGATGTCATGGATGCGCACGGACGGGCCGGATGCCTGCGCAGGCGTGGCGAGCGCAAGGGCATACAGCAGCAAGGCCAGCAGGCAGATCGGCAAGCGCTTCATCGGTCAGCGAAATCGGGTGCGCAGTGTGCCTGCCGTGGCGTGCAAGCCCGGCCTCGCGGCACACCGAATACGAGGGACCTCCACGAGGGGGTGGGGTGTGATCCGAGGCATCCGCCCCTCGGCGGGATGGCGAGCTGGGGTATCCCTGCGCACACTCGCCCCCCATCGCAACAAACACATCACGGGGAGGACAGGTGGACGACTTTCATGTCGAGCTCGATGCGTGCCGCGCCGCGCGCAGCCGCGGTGCCGCGGCCCAGAGCGCCGGTTGGTACGAATCGAGCTGGGACCTGATGCGAGGGCTCGATGTCCGCGAAGGCCTGCCGTCGGATGCGACCCTGGTCGAGCAGCTCGCACTCGCGCTGCGTCAAGCGGGTGAGCCCAGCGCCGCCTTCACGGCATTGCCCAGCTCGATCACCGCCATGGCGTAGTAGCTGGACCAGTTGTAGCGGGTGATAGCGTAGAAGTTCGTCGTGCCCGCCACGTAACTGGGCGCTGAGCCGCCGTTCTGCAGTTCCACGAGCGCCAGCTTGCTGGTCTCCAGCGTTCGTGCAAGCTGGGGCAGTCCGGCCCCCAGCTCGGCGAACTCCTCGGGGCTGAACAGCGGGAGGATGTCCGGGCCCAGCAGCCGGGTCCGCGCCGCGGTGTCCGCCGGCACGGCAACCTCGAAGTGCGTGGCCAGGCCGCGCTGCCAGCCCGCCATGGCGAGGAAGTTCGCCACGCTGCCGATCACGTCGGCTGCGCTGCCGTGCAGATCGATGCGACCGTCGCCGTCGAAGTCGACTGCGCGTGTCGCGATGCTCGATGGCATGAATTGCGGCATGCCGATCGCCCCTGCATAGCTGCCTCGCCACGCCAGCGGGTCCACCCCCTGGTCGCGGCACAGCACGAGGAAGGTTTCCAGCTCGTCCTTGAAGAAGTCGCTGCGGTCGCGGCGGCCCGGGGGGAAGTCGAAGCTCAGCGTGGCCAGCGCATCAAGGACGCGGAAGCTGCCCATGTGCCGGCCGTAGTACGTTTCGACGCCCACGATCCCGGCCACGATTTCGGGCGGCACGCCATAGCGTTCCTCGGCCTGCGCCAGCCATCGGGCATGCTCGCGCCAGAACGCGACGCCCGCCTCGATGCGCTTGGGCTCGATGAATCGCGCGCGATAAGCGGCCCAGTTCTTCGCCGTGCCGGTCGGCGGCGGCAGGATGAGCTTGGTTGCGGCGGGCTGGTAGCGTGCATGCGCGAGCGCGTCCTGCACCCAGTCGGGGTCCAGTCCACGTCGTTCGGCCACGGAGGCGCCGTAGCGCATCACATCGGCTCGGCGGCCGTAGGCAGGTGTCTGAGGCTCGGCATGCGCTCGGGATACGGCCGAGGTTCGAACCGAGGTTCGCTTGAGCTTCTTCTTGGCCCATGCCGGTGCGGGCGTGAGCGACAGGCCCACGGCAATGGCGGCGAGCAGGGGCAGGGGGCGGGCAAAGGTTCGGAGTTTCATGGCCGTTCACAGCATACGGCCAGAGTGCCGCAACATGCGCACGACGGCGCGTATGCGGCGCGTGAGGGCGGCTTGCGGGCGTCGGTTCGCATCGCGGCCGTATCGCTGCCGCTCCATCAGGTGGAGCAGCTCGGCCAGCTCCACGCCGGAGGGTCCCAGGCGGTGCCGCACGCGCGCGGCAAGCGCACGAGGTGCCTCATGCGGCGCAGCATCGACGCCCAGCGTGTGCAGCGCGCGGCGCACGCTGTCCAGCTGCCGTATCCACGGGTCTACCCGCCGCCGATCCCACCAGGCCCAGCCGGCACCGGCCAACGCGAGGCTGCTGAGTGCAAGGATCAGTACCAGCGAAAGATCCTGCCAGCTCGGCGAGCGCACGCCCAAGGTCCTGAGCAGGTCGAGCTGACGCCCTCGCGAGTAGCTGAGCACCGACTGGTTCCAGCGGTTGTTCATCGCCTCCCATGCGGTACGCAGCCGGGCCACCAGCTCCGGACTCATGCCCGTGAGCGCTACAGCCATCAGCCCCGGCGGCGGCGCGAGCTGGCGGCTGCGCACGATGCGCTCGGGCGCCACCGCGCCTGTGGGGTCGGCCCGCACCCAGCCCGCAGCCGGGTCCCAGTATTCCGCCCAGGCGTGGGCGTGGCTGTGGCGAACCACGTAGTAGCCGTCCACGGGCAGGGGGTCGGTGCCCTGGTAGCCGGTGACCACCCGAGCCGGCACGTTCATCGCACGCATGATCACGACGAAGGCGGCAGCGAAGTGTTCGCAGAACCCCAGCTTGCGGTCCAGCCAGAACTCATCGATGGCGCCGAAGGGGTCGACCTCGCCGTAGGTGCCGGGCGCCAGCGTGTAGCTGTAGCCGCCACCGCGGATGTGCGCCATCACCGCTTGCGCCAGCGTGCGCGCATCGGCACCGGCGAGGCGGGGCTCGCGCCGCAGGGCCTGTGCCCAGGCAAGGGTGCGCAGGTTGAATCTCGCGGGCAGCTCGAGTGCGTCGTCCAGCGCCGTCGAGCTCGGGGCCAGCCTGAGCCGGAAGTCGGTGTACGCCGTGGCCTCGAAGCGCACCCGCTCGTTCAAGGGCCGTTCGGTCACCCACAGCAGCTCTTCACGAGGCGCCACGCGATGCTCGTCGAGCCGCGGCGCGTCCACGCTCGCCTCCAGCAGCGGAAGCACTGCCAGGCGTTGCGGCTCCAGCGTCATCTCGTAGCGGACGGGCCGGCCCCGCGTGTGCACCTCGGGTTGCACGGGCGGGGCGGCGAAGGAGGGCAGCTGCGGGCGCCATTCGAGGCCGTCGAAACGCACGAGCACCGGGCCGCGGAAGTACATCGCCTCCGGAGGCGGCGCGGGGCCTTGGAAGCGCACCCTCAGCGCGACGCGGTCGTCCTGCGCCAGCTCGGCCATCGTGCCCATTTCCATCTGGCCGGAAAGTCCCGTGGAGGGGCGGCCATCCTGCGGCACGCCCCACAGCGGACCGACGCGGGGGAAGAGCACGAACAGCAGCGCCATGATTGGCGCGCCCAGCAGCGCTGTGCGCAGGGCTAGCGTGGCAGCCTGACGCAGGCCGGGCTGGCCCACCGGCATGTGCGCCAGCACCAGCGCGGTGAGCAGGCCCCACACCGACACCAGCATCGCCACCGCGACTGGTAGCGACTGCGAGTACAGGAAGTGCGTGAGGACGATGAAGAAGCCGAGGAAGAACACAACGAAGGCATCGCGCCGCGCCCGGAGCTCCAGGGTCTTGAGCGCCATCAGCGTCACCGCCATGGTGATGCCGGGCTCCTTGCCGAGGAGCGTGTGGTAGCTCCACAGCGTGAGACCTACCGCAATGGCCAGCAACACGGCGAGCCAGCCTCGCCCAGGCAGCGGGCCATGCGTGACCGCGAGTTGCGTCCGCCACACCAGCACCACCGCGGTGAGCAGCGTGCACCACAACGGGAGGTGCGGGACATGCGGCAGCACGGTCCAGGCGATGACGCCGAGCAGGAACAGCGTGTCCCGGGATTCCCGGGGCAGGTGGCGCCACTGCTGCGCGATCTTCAGTGCCACAACGCCAGCGCCTCCAGGCATCTGCGTCGCTGGTCGCTGCCGTGCCCCCGCGGCACCTCCACCCCGGGCAGGCGCACTCCGTAGTGGATACCCGCGCGCTCGGCAGCGATCACCCAGGCACACAGCCGCGACAGCCGGTCCTCCTGCGGGATGGAACCGCAGGCGCGCCACTCCAGCCAAAGCTCCTGCTGCGCCGAGGCGCTGGTGTCGCGGCTGACCAGTTCGCCGCCGCTTGCCAATGACTGCGCAGCCTTCTTCCAGGCGACGGTCCTGACCGGATCGCCACGTCGATAGGCCCTGATGCCCTCGACCTCTCCGCCTTGCACATGAGGAGCACGCATCGGCCCGCCCGGCACCGGCCGGGGCAAGGGCAGCGGGGCGGCAGGCTCCTCGGGCCGCGGGTATACGAGCACCTCCCCCGCCGGGCGCCAGACCGTCCAGGCCCGGAACAGGCCGAGCGGGAAGCGCGTTTCGGCGCTCAGCGTGGGCACTTCGTGGCGACCGCGCGTGTCGGGGATGAAGCTCACCTGGGCACTTGCGTGACCGCCATCAGGCACGTCGACCCAGCTCAGTGTCCAGCCGCTGGCTGCCTCGATCTTCAAGCCGATGCCATGCCGCGCACGCTGCGGACTGGCCAGCACCACCTCGAGCGCCGCGGGGTCGCCGGCATACACGGGCACGACAGGGCGTAGCCGCAACGTCAGGCCTCGCAGCGTGTTGTGCGTGACATGGATGGACACCGCTCCGCAGCCTGCCAGCAGGAACGTGAGCGCGTAGCCCAGGTTGAGCTGGTAGTTGATTGAGGCGACGAGCAGCGTGATCACCGTGAACGCGAACAGCACGCCGGCCCGCGTGGGAAGGATGTAGATGTTCCGCTGGTCGAGCGTGTGCGTGGCACTGCGTGCGAGGCGCCCTTGCCACCAGTCGCGAAAGCGACGCCTGGGCCACCCCACCAGTCCCTGCAAGCCGCCTTGCGGTTGCGCGCCCACATGCGGCAAGCGGGCCAGGGACCGCGGACTCAGGCCCATAAGCTCGGGGCCCTACTGGAGTGGCACCGCGGCAACCATTGCGCGCACCTGCTCCACCCGCCCTCGGCCCGCACCTGCCACGGGCACGAGGCGGTGCGCCGCTGCCTGGGGAAGGACCGCCTGCAGATCGTCGGGCGCGACGTAGTCGCGCTGGTCCAGCAAGGCTCGCGCCTTCGCCGCGCGCAGCACGGCGATGCCTGCTCGGGGACTGAGGCCTTCCACGAACCAGGCACCCGAGCGCGTGGCCGCGATGAGCGCCTGCAGGTAATCGAGGAGCGCGTCCGAAGCGTGCACGGCGAGCACCGCCTTCTGTGCATCGAGCAACTCAGTCGGGGTCATGACGGGTCGCAGTTGCCCGATGGCCTCGCGCCGGTCGTGACCTGCGAGCAGGGTGCGCTCGCTGCCGCGATCGGGGTACCCCAGCGTGATGCACATGAGAAAGCGGTCCAGCTGCGACTCCGGCAGCGGATACGTGCCGAGCTGGTCCGTGGGGTTCTGCGTGGCGATCACGAAGAACGGTTTCGGCAGCCCGCGCGTCTCGCCCTCCACCGATACCTGCTGCTCCTCCATGGCCTCCAGCAGCGCGCTTTGCGTCTTGGGCCCGGCACGGTTGATTTCGTCCGCCAGCAGCACCTGGGCGAACACCGGGCCGGGGTGGAAGACGAAGGCTTCCTTGCCGCGCTCGTACACGCTCACGCCGACCAGGTCCGTGGGCATGAGGTCCGCCGTGAACTGCACACGCGAAAAGCGCAAGCCCAGCGAGACGGACAGCGCATGCGCCAGGGTGGTCTTTCCTACGCCGGGGACGTCTTCGATCAGCAGATGACCCCCGGCCAGCAGGCAGGCCACGCAGTCCTCGATCTGCGGGCGCTTGCCCACGATGATCGTGCTAATCTGGTTCACCAGTCGGTCCAGCTGGGCAGCAAGCGGCGTCGGCATGCAGCCCACCTTACCCGAAAACCGGAGCGCTGAAGCCGAGATGTCCACCGCCTTTTACAGCCACTCCGATTGCCGATTGCACGACATGGGTCGGGGCCACCCCGAGTGCCCGCAGCGCCTCGACGCCATCGCCGACCACCTGCGCGCCACCGGGATCGATGTCGCACTCGACATGCGCGATGCGCCCGAGGTCGATCTGGCCGATGTGCAGCTCGCACACAGCAGCAGCTACATCGCGCAACTCAAGGAGGTGCTGGAGACGTTGGCCCATACCGGCGAGTCTCGCGCCGTCGACCCCGACACCACCGCCTGCCCTCACACCTGGCAGGCTGTGCGACGAGCCGCGGGGGCGGCCGTGGCTGCTACCGATGCCGTGCTCGATGGTGAGGTGGCGAGCGCGTTCTGCGCCGTGCGCCCGCCCGGTCACCACGCCACGCGCGACCAGGCCATGGGCTTCTGCTTCTTCAACAACGTGGCCATCGCCGCGCGGCATGCGCTGCACGTGCGCGGGTTGGGACGCGTGGCCATCGTCGACTTCGACGTGCATCACGGCAACGGCACCGAGGACATCGCGGCGGGCGATGATCGCCTGCTCATGGTGAGCATCTTCCAGCACCCGCTGTACCCCTACAGCGGCGCTGTCCCCAAGGGCACCAACATGATCAACGTGCCCGTACCGCCCTACACGCGCGGACCCGAAGTACGCTCGATGATCGAGGCGATGTGGATGCCGCGGCTGGAGGAGTTCCGGCCCGAGATGCTCTTCGTCTCCGCCGGCTTCGACGCCCACCGGGATGACGACCTCGGCCAGCTGGGCCTGGTGGAGGCCGACTACGAGTGGATTACCCGCCGAATCAAGGAGGTGGCTGACCGGCACGCCAGCGGGCGCATCGTGTCCTGCCTCGAAGGCGGCTACTCGCTCGGTGCTCTGGCGCGCAGCGTGGCTGCGCACCTGCGGGTCTTGGCTGAAATCGGCTGAAGCTTCCTGCAGGCAGGAATACGCGGCATTGCCACACGCCGGGGCGTACATCGGTGCAATGCGCGCAACCGGGTATCGGGTCGCACTGTCACCTCTCCATACAATTCGCCGATGCGCATTCTCATTGCGAACGATGACGGCTACCTTGCGCCCGGCCTCGCCGCACTCACCCAGGCATGCCAGGGGCTCGGCGAGCTCGAGATCGTGGCGCCCGAGCAGAACGCGAGCGGCACCTCCAACGCGCTCACGCTGAACCGGCCCCTGTCTGTCTACACCGCTGCCAATGGCGTGCGCTACATCAACGGCACGCCTTCGGACTGCGTGCACGTGGCACTCACCGGGCTGCTGGAGCGTCGGCCCGACCTTGTGATCTCGGGCATCAACCAGGGCGCCAACATGGGCGATGACACGCTGTATTCGGGCACGGTGGCCGCGGCCATGGAAGGCTTTCTGTTCGGCATTCCGGCGATCGCGTTCTCGCAGGTCGAACGGGGCTGGACCCACCTCGATGCCGCAGCACGCACGGCGCGCGGCGTGATCGAGCACGTGCTAGACACCATGCCGCCTCGCGCGCTGTACCTGCTCAACGTCAACATCCCGAACTCGGAGCAGGCGGACCGCCTACCCCGCACCATCACGCGGCTGGGCCGCCGGCACGCGAGTGAGCCTGTTATCCGCCAGCTCAATCCGAGAGGCGAGACCATGTACTGGATCGGCGCCGCCGGCGACGCCCGCGAGGCCGGGGAGGGTACGGATTTCCACGCCGTGGCGAACGGCAGGGTGTCCATCACGCCGTTGCAGATTGATCTCACAGACCATGCCGCGATGCCCGAGTGGCACACGTGGCTCTCCCAGCAGCAATGCGCATGAGGGTGCCTCGATGAACGATCCCGGGCGGCGTACGCCCAAGTTCCCGTTGCGCCTGGATCAGGTCGGCCCCTCCAGCAAGACGCTGGTCAGCAAGCCCGCAGGCACGGGAGCATCGCCCACGGGCCTGGGGCTGGATTCCGCCGGTGTACGGCAACGCATGGCGGAGCGCCTGCGCGCGGAAGGCCTGCGCCATCCCGTCGTGCTGTCCGCCATGGCGCGGGTGCCTCGCCACAGTTTCGTTGATGCGGCGCTCGCCACGCAGGCATACGAAGATACGAGCCTGCCTATAGGGCATGGCCAGACCATCTCGAAGCCCTCTGTCGTTGCGCGCATGTTGGAACTGCTGCTCGAAGGGGCCAACGCACGGACGAATGGCACGCTCGCGGGCGTGCTGGAAATCGGCACCGGCTGTGGCTACCAGGCCGCTTTGCTGGCCCAGCTGGCTCGTCAGGTGTACTCGGTCGAGCGAGTCAAGCCACTGCACGACAAGGCGCGCGAGCTGCTGATGCCCCTGCGCCTTGCCAACCTCAGGCTTGTCTATGGCGACGGCATGCTGGGCCACCCGCCCAACGCGCCCTATGACGGCATCATCGCCGCGGCGGGAGGCGATGCCATGCCCGACGCGTGGATCGAGCAACTGGCCGTGGGCGGTCGCATCGTCGCGCCGGTGCGCGACGGCGAGAACCGTCAAGTCCTCGTCGTCGTGGATCGCACCGAACGAGGATGCGAGCGTCGGGTTCATGAGGCAGTGCATTTTGTGCCGTTAACATCAGGGGTTGTTCGATGAGCACCCAGGGGATGAGACAGCCGATGGCGACGACGAAGAATGGTCCGAGGTGCATGCCCGCGGCGGGCACCCTTGTGGTGGTCGCGGCGGTCCTGCTCGCGGGCTGTGCAACGTCCAAGCACCAGGCGCCGGTCGAGTACCGCGTCGGCACTGCTCGGCAGACCAACGGCAGCCCTGCAGCAGGGGAAGCCGTGGCCGTCGTGCCGCCGGCGGTCGAGCCCGGGAAGCCCGAGCGCCCGTTGCCGGGCGCGGAAAACGCCGGCAAACCCGGGTACTACACGGCCAAGCCGGGCGATACGTTGATCCGCATCAGTCTGGACAACGGCCAGAACTGGAAGGACCTGGTGAAGTGGAACAACCTCGACAACCCCAATGTGATCGAGGTGGGCCAGGTCTTGCGGGTGGTGCCGCCCGCCGTCGATCCCAGCATCGCGGGCACGCGGCCGGTCACCACAGCCAAGGTCGAGACCCGGCCTCTCGGCGCATCCGGGGCCGCGAGCAGCCCGACTGCTGCAGCACCCGTGGTGGCGCCGTCCGTCGCCACACCGGCGCCGGCGCCGGCTCCAGCCCATGCGACACCTGCGCCGCGCGACGGCGGCGACGATGACATTCACTGGATGTGGCCAGCCAATGGCCCTGTCGCGACGGCCTTCGATGAGGGGCGGAGCAAGGGGGTGGCGATCACCGGTAAGGCCGGCGATCCCGTCGTGGCCGCCGCTGACGGGCGAGTTGTATATGCCGGTTCTGGCTTGCGCGGCTATGGCAACCTCGTCATCCTCAAGCACAACAACACCTATCTCACGGCGTACGCGCACAATCAGGTCTTGCTCGTGAAGGAGGATCAAGCCGTGCGTCGAGGACAGAAGATCGCGGAGATGGGCTCTACCGATGCGGAACGCGTGCAACTGCACTTTGAGATCCGCAAGCTGGGCAAGCCTGTCGACCCGGCCAAGCTGTTGCCGCCGCGTTGACCGCGCGCCGCGCATGCGATTCCGTACCCGGGGCCAGCATGGGCAAGCAGCGCGGTTCACCGAACGGCCATGAACGAGAGTCGCTTGCCTCGACCGCGACCTCTCAGGATGCGGGCGATCCGGCACTTATCGATATCGTCCTGCCGACCTCCGAAGCGACGGTCGAAGGCGAGGAGAGCGTGCCGGTGGGATTCACTGCCGGTGAGGGTGAGGTCGGCAACACGCTACAGACCTACCTGCGCGAGATACGACGTGCGCCGCTGCTCACGCCGGAGGAGGAGTATGAAACCGCGGTGCGTGCTCGCATGGGGGATTTCCAGGCGCGCCAGTCCATGATCGAGCACAACCTGAGGCTGGTGGTCAGCATTGCCAAGAACTACCTGGGGCGCGGCTTGCCCATGCCCGATCTCATCGAGGAAGGCAACCTGGGCTTGATGCATTCCATCAGCAAGTTCGAACCGGAACGCGGGTTTCGCTTCTCCACCTACGCGTCGTGGTGGATACGGCAGAACATCGAGCGCGCGATCATGCATCAAGCCCGCCTGGTGCGATTGCCGGTCCACGTCGTGCGCGAGCTCAACCAGGTGCTCAAGGCCCGGCGCGCCCTAGAAGCGGAATCGGGCCGCAACGGGGCGCCCGACAAGCCGGTGCGGGTCGAAGACGTCGCGGCGGCGGTAGGCCGGCCGGTGCAGGAGGTGAGCGACCTGCTGCGCTTCTCGGAACTGCCCACCTCGCTTGACGCACCTCTCGAGCGTTACTCCACGGATGCCCATGGCGAGTCCATGCTCGACAGCGTGGCGGACGACGGTGCGACCGACCCGATGAGCCTCACGCTGTCCAACGAAGTCGAGCAGCTCCTCAACAACGGTCTGGACGAGCTCAACGAACGTGAGCGCGAGGTCCTGGCGGGCCGGTACGGCTTGCGCGACCGGGAACCCGAGACGCTGGAGGTGCTTGCCGAGCGCTTGGGCCTCACGCGCGAACGTATTCGCCAGATTCAGCAGGAGGCGTTGCTCAAGCTCAAGCGCCGCATGCTTCGCAATGGCGTCGACCGCGATTCGATCTTCTGACGTGCCGGTCCTCGCCTTCGACATCGAATCCATCCCAGACATCGCCGGGCTGCGTGCGTCGCGAGGCCTGGACGTGTCCGTGAGCGATGCCGAGGTGTATGCCCTGGAGATGGCCGAACGCAAGGAGGCCGGCAAGGGCGACTTCCTGCCGCTGCACCTGCAACGCGTGCTGGTCATCTCCTGCGTGTTCCGCAATGCGGAGGGGTTGCGCGTGCATTCCTTCGTCGATCGCGAACCCGAGGGCCGCACTCAGGAAGGCCGCATCATCCAGACGTTTTTCAGCACCGTGGAACGGCACGTGCCTCAGCTCGTGAGTTGGAACGGCGGCGGTTTCGACCTGCCGGTGCTGCACTACCGTGGCTTGCGGCACGGCGTGGTGGCGGGCAAGTACTGGGACCTCGGCGAGGACGACCGTGAGTTCAAGTGGAACAACTACATTGGCCGATACCACTTGCGCCACCTGGACCTCATGGATCTCCTGTCTATGTACCAGCCGCGCGCCAGCGCGCCGCTGGACGCCATGGCCAAGCTCTGTGGCTTTCCCGGCAAACTCGGCATGGACGGCTCGGCCGTCTATCCGGCCTACCTCCAGGGCAAGCTGGAGGACATCCGCCGCTACTGCGAAACGGATGTGATGAACACGTATCTGCTGTACTGCCGCTTCCAGAAGATGCGCGGCGGCTTGACCGAGCAGGAGTACGAGCGCGAGCTGACTTTGGTTCGCGAAACGCTAGCTGGCGTGGGCGAACCGCACTGGGCGGAGTATCTGCAGGCTTGGTCTAGTGAAGCCGGCTGATCACAATGCGCGGGTGTCGATCCACGTGACTTGTCCCCCCGCGCGCTGAAACTCGCTGACCATGTGGCCCGTGCCGCCCGGCCCGTCAGCCGACTCGCCGTCCCAGAGGCAGATGAGGTGCAGCACTTCCGCGCCACTGCTCCGTGCCGTATCGATGATCCACTGGTTGCAGGCCTCGAAAGAATCGATACCTGGCAGCTTCGGCATGATGTGCGGCGGCGCTTGCAGCCGCGGCCGCAGCGCGACATAGCGCTGCTTCCACTCGTGTCCATCGGACGAGGCGGTGACCGAGACTTCGATGAAGTCCGGCTCTGCGATCGGAAGGAGCAGCCGCAGCGGTACCCCTCGCCGCACGCACGCCTCCCCGAAAAGCAGGTCGCCGCCTGCGGCGCCCTGCGTCAGCGCGAGATCCGTGGGGTTCGCATCCGTGTTCGCAATGGCCTCCTCGATGCGCAACGCCGCGGCCGCCACCTTCGCCGGCGGAAAGCGCGCAGGCCTGCGGCCGGCTCGGTCCACCATGTGACCGGAGAAAACCAGCAGCACGCGTGGGCGGTACGAGAGTGACACAGGCGCTGGGCAAGGCATGCGGCCAGTATGGCGGCGATACCCGCGGGTCGCGCCGGATAATAGCCTCATGACAGACAAGGATGAATGGCTGAAGGTCGATTCGCTCGATCTCGAAGGTCAGGGCGTAACGCACAACGCCGCCGGCAAGGTGGTCTTCATCGAAGGCGCGCTTCCTGGCGAGGAGGTGCGTGTTCAGGTGCACCGGCGGAAGAACAATTGGGAGCAGGCAACTGTGACCGACCTGCGTCACGAGAGCCCGTTGCGGGTCGCACCCCGGTGCCGGCACTTCGGCATCTGCGGCGGCTGCAAGCTGCAGCATCTGGAGCCTGGAGCGCAGGTCGCAACCAAGCAGCGGGCGCTGGAAGACGGGCTGTGGCATCTGGGCAAGGTCAAGCCTGAGCAGGTGTTGCGTCCGATCGAGGGCCCGGCGTGGGGCTATCGTTACCGGGCGCGTCTGTCGGTCCGCCATGTGGCCAAGAAGGCCAAGGTCCTCGTTGGGTTTCACGAGCGCAAGTCCAGCTACGTGGCAGACATGGACAGCTGCGAAGTGCTGCCGCCCCATGTGAGCGCGTTGCTGCCTCGCCTGGCGGAACTCGTCGCTGCCATGGATGCTCGCGATCGGCTGCCGCAGGTGGAACTCGCCGTCGGGTCTCGCGTCACGGCGCTGGTGTTGCGGCATCTTGAACCGCTGAGCGAGGCCGACTTGGGGCGCTTGCGGGGCTTCGCCCATGCCCACGCCATCCAATGGTGGTTGCAGCCCGGTGGACCGGACTCGGTTCACCGCCTCGACGAGGGGGGGGAGCCGCTTGCTTATGCGCTCCCGGAGTTCGGCATCACGATGCCTTTCCGGCCCACCGACTTTACGCAGGTCAACCACGGCATCAATCAGGTGCTCGTGAGCCGAGCATTGCGACTGCTGGCGCCAGGAGCCGCAGACCGCGTGATCGACTGGTTTTGTGGCCTGGGCAACTTCACGTTGCCGTTGGCCACGCAGGTGCGCGAAGTGCTGGGCATCGAGGGCAGCGAGGCGCTGGTTGCGCGGGCCCGGGAGAATGCCGTGCACAGCGGTTTGGCCGGAAAGACCCGCTTTGCCGCGCGCAACCTGTTCGAGATCACATCACTGGAGTTGGCGGGCCATGGGGCCGCCGATGCTTGGCTGGTTGATCCCCCGCGAGAAGGGGCGTTCGCGCTCGTCAAGTCATTGGCGGAGCTTGTAGCCGATCCGGCTCCGGTCGCGGGCTACACGCCGCCACGCCGAATTGTTTACGTCAGCTGCAACCCTGCCACCCTGGCACGCGACGCAGGACTGCTGGTGCACCAGGCGGGATATCGCTGCACAGCCGCCGGTGCGGTCAACATGTTTCCGCACACCGCGCACGTGGAAAGCATCGCCGTATTCGACCGGCATTGAGGGCTTGGCGTGCCAACAGGAAGGGGGCCCGAAGGCCCCCTTTGCGGATGCTGCTTCCGGCTTGCGTTGCTAGTCAGTCGCTGTCGCCGCTCGCGAAGCCCAGCAACATCAACAGGCTTTGAAAGACGTTGTACGCGTCGAGGTAAAGCGCCAGGGTCGCGCTGATGTAGTTGGTTTCGCCGCCGTCGATGATCCGCTTGATGTCATAGAGCATAAGGGCGGAGAACAGACCGATGGCGATCACCGACAGCGTGAGCATCAGTGCGCTGGACTGCACGAAGATGTTGATGACGCTCGCCGCAATCAGCATGACGAGGCCGACGAACAGGAACTTGCCCATGCTCGAAAGGTCGCGCTTGATGACTGTGGCGAGGCTTGCCATTGCGAAGAACACGCCTGCCGTGCCGCCGAATGCAGTCATGATGAGTGTGGGGCCGTTTTCGAAGCCCAGCACCGACGAGAGCAGGCGTGACAGCATCAGCCCCATGAAGAAAGTGAAGGCCAGCAGAACGGGCACACCGGCCGCCGAGTTCTTGGTCTTCTCAATGGCGAAGATGAAGCCGAACGCTCCGGCCAGAAAGACGATGGTACTTAAGCCCACGCCCATCGCGTTCATCACTCCCGTCGCCACCCCGACTCCGGCGCCGAGTACCGTGGGCACCATCGACAGTGCCAACAGCCAGTAGGTGTTGCGCAACACGCGATTGCGCGCCAGTGGGATTGAGCTTGCGCCGCCGTAGACGGTTTGCAGGCTTTCGTTCATGGATCCTCCAGGGGTTGAATGAACGTGGGCTTCGACCCACGCGACAAATTCTAGTTCCGGGTGCAAAGCACCGTGCACTACCTCTGTGCTGAGATCGCTGCATCGGGGAATTCGAGTGCTTCAATCCGGTGCGACCATGAGTCCGCGTGTCTGCTGCATACGCTAGAATTTTTAGGTTTACCTGCAACAAACGCGCTCATAGGCGAAACCTCCAGCGTTTCCCCACCAGGTCGATCCGCGAGCCGGCTCTCGCAGCCGTCATCATGGGCGTATGGGCGCAACAATGGAGTCCTCCCTTGCTACCCCTCCTGCCTCCTGCCGTTCTTGCACTCGCAGACGGAACCATCTTCAAAGGCAGTTCGATCGGGATACCGGGCGAGACGGTTGGCGAAGTGGTGTTCAACACCGCGCTGACCGGCTACCAGGAAATTCTCACCGATCCGAGCTACGCCCAGCAGATCGTCACACTGACGTATCCACACATCGGCAACTACGGCATCAGCCAAGAAGATGTCGAGGCGAAGAAGGTGTTCGCAGCCGGCCTCGTGATCAAGGACCTTCCTGTTCTCGAGTCCAACTTCCGCATGTCCATGACGCTGCCGGAGTATCTGCAACGCGAGGGCACCGTCGCCATCGCCAAACTGGATACCCGTCGGCTCACGCGGCTGCTGCGTACGAAGGGTGCCCAAAACGGTTGCATTCTTACCTTGCCCGCCGGCGTGAGCATCACGTCGCAGCACGTCGATCGCGCCGTTGCGCGTGCCCGGTCTACGCCCAGTATGGCCGGCCTGGATCTCGCCAAGGTCGTGAGCGAGAAGGCGCCCTATGAATGGACCGAGACTGAATGGTCGCTGGGCAGTGGCTACGGTGCCATGCGAGAGCCGCGTCGTCACGTCGTGGCGTACGACTTCGGCGTCAAGCACAATATTCTGCGCATGCTGGCGAGCCGAGGCTGCCGTATCACGGTGGTGCCAGCACAGACGACAGCCGCTGAGGTTCTGAAGTACAAGCCTGACGGCGTGTTCCTCTCCAATGGTCCGGGCGATCCCGAGCCCTGTGACTACGCCATTCGGGCCGCGCACGACATCATCGGCACGGGCATTCCGACATTCGGCATCTGCCTGGGCCACCAAATAATGGCGCTAGCGTCCGGAGCACGGACGTTCAAGATGAAGTTCGGGCACCACGGCGCAAACCACCCGGTGAAGGATCTCGACTCCGGTCGCGTCAGCATCACCAGCCAGAACCACGGCTTCGCAGTCGACGAGAAGACGCTGCCTTCCAATCTCAGGCCTACGCACGTCTCGCTGTTCGACGGCACGCTCCAAGGTCTCGCCCGCACCGACAAGCCCGCCTTCTGCTTTCAAGGCCATCCAGAAGCCTCACCCGGACCCCATGACATCTCATACCTGTTCGACCGCTTCGTTGCGCTGATGGAGGGCCAGTAAATGTCCAAGCGCACCGATATCCAAAGCATCCTCATCATCGGCGCTGGTCCCATCGTGATCGGGCAGGCGTGCGAGTTTGACTACTCCGGCGCCCAGGCCTGCAAGGCGCTTCGAGAAGAGGGCTACCGGGTCATCTTGGTCAACAGCAACCCCGCGACCATCATGACCGATCCCGAGATGGCCGATGTGACTTACATCGAGCCCATCACCTGGCAGGTCCTCGAGAAGATCATCGCCAAGGAGAGGCCCGACGCGGTGCTGCCAACAATGGGTGGGCAGACGGCGCTCAATTGCGCGCTCGACCTCCATCGCCATGGCGTGCTCGCCAAGTACGGCGTCGAGATGATCGGCGCGAACGAGAAGGCCATCGAGAAGGCGGAAGACCGCCTCAAGTTCAAGGATGCGATGACCAGCATCGGCCTGCACTCGGCCAAGAGTGGTATTGCGCATTCGATGGAGGAAGCCTGGGCGGTGCAGAAACGCATCGTCCAGGAGATCGGCGGCACTGGCTTTCCGATGGTCATTCGCCCCAGTTTCACGCTCGGTGGAACGGGCGGCGGCATTGCCTACAACCCGGAGGAGTTCGAGGAGATCTGCAAGCGCGGTCTCGACCTGTCGCCCACGAACGAGCTGCTGATTGAGGAGTCGCTAATCGGCTGGAAGGAGTTCGAGATGGAGGTGGTCCGCGACAAGGCGGACAACTGCATCATCGTGTGCTCCATCGAGAATCTCGATCCCATGGGCATCCACACCGGTGACTCCATCACGGTGGCTCCTGCGCAAACGCTGACCGACAAGGAATACCAGCTCATGCGCGATGCGTCCATCGCAATCCTGCGCGAGATCGGCGTGGACACCGGCGGTTCGAATGTTCAGTTCTCGGTGAACCCGCAGAACGGGCGGATGATCGTCATCGAGATGAACCCGCGCGTGTCGCGCTCATCTGCGCTTGCGTCCAAGGCGACCGGGTTTCCTATTGCCAAAGTGGCGGCCAAGCTCGCCGTGGGCTACACCCTTGACGAACTGCGCAACGACATCACCGGTGGTGCCACGCCCGCGAGTTTCGAGCCCAGCATCGATTACGTCGTCACCAAGATTCCGCGTTTCGCCTTCGAGAAGTTCCCTGCGGCGGACTCGCGCTTGACTACCCAGATGAAATCAGTGGGTGAGGTGATGGCCATGGGTCGTACCTTCCAGGAAAGCTTCCAGAAGGCGCTGCGTGGCCTCGAAACCGGTATCGACGGACTCACGGAGCGCAGCACCGATCGCGAGGAGATCGTGCAGGAGATTGGCGAACCCGGACCCGAGCGCATCCTCTATCTGGCCGATGCCTTCCGCCTCGGCATGACGCTTGAAGAGGTATTCGAAGAGACGGCGATCGACCGTTGGTTCCTGGCGCAGATCGAGGACATCGTACGCACCGAGTCGTGGCTGGCCGGGCGCTCGGTCACGTCACTCTCGGCTGACGAATTGCGCGGGCTCAAGCAGAAGGGCTTTTCGGATCGGCGGCTGGGTAGGCTTCTCGGCACGAACCAGCACGAGGTGCGCGAGCGGCGCCGCGCCCTCGGTATACGACCGGTATACAAGAGGGTGGACACTTGCGCGGCCGAATTCGCTACGCAGACGGCCTACATGTACTCCACCTACGAGGAGGAGTGCGAGGCCGAGCCGACCGACCGCAAGAAGATCATGGTGCTGGGCGGCGGGCCGAACCGCATTGGCCAGGGTATCGAGTTTGACTACTGCTGCGTCCACGCTGCCCTTGCGATGCGGGAGGACGGCTACGAGACCATCATGGTCAACTGCAACCCTGAGACTGTCTCCACTGATTACGACACCTCCGACCGTCTGTATTTCGAGCCGGTGACCCTCGAAGATGTGCTCGAGATCGTCGACAAGGAGAAGCCGGCCGGCGTGATCGTCCAGTTCGGTGGGCAGACACCTCTCAAGCTGGCGCTCGACCTGGAGCGCCTGGGTGTGCCCATCGTTGGCACGGCGCCCGACAGCATCGACATCGCCGAGGATCGCGAGCGCTTCCAGCAACTGCTACATGAACTCGGGCTGCGGCAGCCGCCCAATCGAACGGCGCGCACCGAAGAGCAGGCGTTGCAGATGGCGCAGGAGATCGGCTATCCGCTGGTCGTTCGTCCGAGCTATGTCCTGGGCGGCCGTGCCATGGAAATCGTGCACGGCGACAAGGATCTCGAGCGCTACATGCGCGAGGCGGTGAAGGTCAGCGAAAAGTCTCCCGTGCTGCTCGACCGGTTCCTTGATGACGCCATCGAGGTCGATGTCGATTGCATCGCCGATGGCACCGACCGGCCAGATGGCGTCATGATCGGTGGCATCATGGAGCACGTGGAGCAAGCTGGCATCCACTCCGGGGACTCGGCGTGTTCGCTGCCCCCCTATTCACTTTCGGAGTCTCTGCAAGAGGAGCTGCGCCGGCAGACGAGCCTCATGGCGCGCGCCCTCAAAGTCCAGGGCCTCATGAACGTCCAGTTCGCAATCCAGACCGAAGGCGGCGACCCCCTCGTCTACGTGCTGGAGGTGAATCCACGCGCCTCGCGGACCGTACCCTTCGTTTCCAAGGCCACGGGCCAACCGCTTGCTAAGGTTGCTGCACGCTGCATGGTTGGCCAACCGCTGGCGCAACAGAAGGGCGCCGGCGGACGGCCGCCTCATGAAGTCGTGCCGCCATACTTCAGCGTGAAGGAGGCCGTGTTCCCCTTCAACAAATTCCCTGGCGTGGATCCCATCCTGGGGCCGGAGATGCGGTCCACGGGTGAGGTCATGGGCAGCGGGCGCACCTTCGGCGAGGCGATGCTCAAGAGTCAGTTGGGGGCGGGTTCGCGCCTGCCGAGCAAGGGTACGGTGTGCATTACGGTCAAGAATGGCGACAAGTCCCGTGCCGTCGCTGTCGCCCGTGACCTTCATCAACTAGGCTTTCAGATCGTGGCAACCAAGGGCACAGCTGCCGCCATCGCGCAGGGGGGTGTGCCGGTCCGGGTCGTGCACAAGGTCAAGGACGGCCGGCCGCACATTGTCGACATGGTGAAGGCCGGGGAGATCCAGCTGGTGTTCACGACCGTGGACGAAACGCGTACAGCCATCGCTGACTCTCGGCACATCCGGCAAGTCGCGCTGGCGAACCGGGTGACCTATTACACAAGCATGGCGGGGTGCGAGGCGGCGGTGGAGGGCATGAAGCACCAGACCGACTTGGTCGTCATGTCATTGCAGGAGTTGCACCGCCAGCTTGGCGGACGCTTGCACTAAACTCAGCCGCAATCACTAGAAACGACGGCCGCCGCCGGTGCTCCTGGCGGCGGCTTCATTTTTTGCTCCAAGGTTTTACATGGCCACTATTCCGATCACGAAACGAGGCGCGGAAAAGCTCAAGGACGAGTTGCAACGATTGAAGTCGGTCGAGCGCCACGCCGTCATCCAGGCGATCGCCGAGGCACGTGCCCAGGGCGACCTGTCGGAGAACGCAGAGTACGAGGCCGCGAAGGACAAGCAGGGCTTCATCGAGGGCCGTATCAACGAACTCGAGGGCAAGCTCGCGGCTGCGCAGATCATCGACCCGTCTGGGCTGGATGCGGGGGGCAAGGTCGTGTTCGGCTCCACCGTCGATCTCGAGGACGAGGAAACGGGTGTGCAGGTGACCTACCAGATCGTTGGAGACGACGAGGCCGACCTGAAGCAGGGCCTCATCTCGATCAGTTCGCCTATCGCGCGTGCCCTTATCGGGAAAGAAGCAGGCGATGTGGCCGATGTACAGGCACCCGGTGGCGTAAAGAGCTACGAGATTGTCGACGTTCGCTACCTTTGAGCCATGAAGGGTAAGGGTGCGCGTCTTGCCCCATGGCTGGCCGGCATGTGGGCTGGCATGCTGTGGGGCATTGGCGCTATAGGTGCGCCAGCCGCTTTCGCAGTCGCGGCGGCCGAAACCGCCGGCCGAGTTGCTGGTCGTATGTTTGTTCAGGAGGCCTACCTGAGCCTTGCGCTGGCGATCGTGCTCTTCCTTGTTCTTCGGCGGAATGCGCGCACGCAGGCCGAAGTGGGCATCGGCCCGGTGTTGAACGCAGACATGCTGCTCGCATTAGGCGGACTGTTCTGCACGGTCGCTGGATACTTTGCGCTGCAGCCGATGATGACATCGGCTCGGATCGGGCAGGGTTCGTGGTCCTTCGCCGCGCTACACGGCACCTCCTTCGCGCTCTATGCGCTCAAGGCGGTGCTGGTGTCCATCCTGGCATGGCGGCTCGTCCGTCCCTGACCGCGCATTGTCAGCCCGCGGACTTCTTCAAGCTCGTCATACGGCGTTTCGCGCGCTTGAGGGTGCCTCCGGCGGCAATGCGCTGGTTTCCAAGGACCTTGACGGTCTTGACCTGCGGCCGGTGGTTGCCGCTTTTGGAGAACTTGACTACCTTCACGAGGCGCGGCCCAGGCAAACGGCCTTCGTGCTCGACCGGCGCCTTGTCCGGCACCGGCCGCCACAGTACTAGGAGCTTCCCTATATGCTGCACCGCCGCGGCCTCCAACTCCTGTGCGAGCGTGCCGAGCATGCGCTCGCGGTTGTCACGGTCAGCGGAGAACACGCGTACCTTGATGAGGCCGTGTGCGCTGAGCGCGGCGTCGGCTTCCTTAAGGACAGCGGGGGTTAGCCCCTCGCTGCCGATGTATACGACCGGATGGAGATGATGGGCCTCTGCGCGCTTCTCCTTGCGCTGGGCGATGGTCAATTGGATTGCTGGCATCGAACTATTATCAACCTCGAATGACGACAAAGACCAAGAGCCGCAAAGTCAATCGCGCATGGCTGCATGATCACCTCACCGACCCCTATGTCAAGCTGGCTCAGAAGGAGGGGTACCGGTCCCGTGCAGCCTACAAGCTCAAGGAAATCGACGAGGAGCTGAAGCTGCTGCGCCCGGGCCAACTGGTCGTGGACCTTGGTGCTGCCCCGGGGGCATGGAGCCAGTACGTGCGGCGACGCTTTGCGCAGCGCGAAACGGGCGGCGCCGCTGGCCAGCCTAAAGGGACCATCATCGCGCTAGACCTCCTCGACTTCGAACCAATCGAAGAAGTTACATTCATTCAGGGCGATTTCCGAGAAGAATCGGTTCTGGCGTTGCTGGAACGTGCGGTCGCCGGGCGTCCAGTTGATGTGGTCGTGTCGGACATGGCCCCAAACCTTTCCGGCATCTCCAGTGCGGACTCGGCACGCATTTCGCACCTTGTGGAACTCGCGGTGGATTTCGCCTGCCGGCACCTGTGCCCCCAGGGGGCGCTGGTTTGCAAAGTATTTCACGGGAGCGGTTACAGCCAACTAGTGAAAGAGTTCAAGGGCCGCTTTCGCTACGTGCGACCGATCAAGCCCAAGGCTTCCCGCGACAAATCTGCTGAAACCTTTCTGGTCGGTATCGGTCCCAAGCCGGCGGACGCCCTTGCCGATATCGCGACGAGGGGCCCGAGACGCGTCGATAATCCGTGACCGTTCAGGTGTTCGGCCGGGCTAACCGCAGGCTTGACTCGCATAGAATTGTCCGCACATGCCGAGGAAGCCCGAGGTGTGTGGCTGGGCTTGGAATGTTGGACCCGGAAAAGGAGCCGCGGTGAACAATCAATGGTTCTCGAAAATCGCTGTTTGGCTGGTGATCGCCCTCGTGCTGTTCACCGTGTTCAAGCAGTTTGATCGGGGTACAGCGCGGGCCAACGAGATCGGTTACTCCGACTTCCTGGAGGAAGTGCGCAGCAAACGCATCAAGAGCGTGCAGCTTCAGGAAGGGCCCAGTGGCACTGAGATCAAGGCGCGAACGAACGACGACAAGGAACTGCGAACTACGGCCACCTACCTAGACCGCGGCTTGGTGGGCGATCTCATCAACAACGGCGTCAAGTTCGATGTGAAGCCTCGCGAGGAGCCGTCCATCCTGATGAGCATTCTCGTGTCCTGGGGCCCGATGCTGCTGCTCATCGGCGTATGGATTTACTTCATGCGGCAAATGCAAGGGGGCGGCAAGGGCGGCGCTTTCAGCTTCGGCAAGTCCAAGGCGCGGATGCTCGATGAGGCGAACAATACAACCACGTTCGCTGACGTCGCCGGTTGCGACGAGGCCAAGGAGGAGGTCAAGGAACTGGTCGACTTCCTCAAGGACCCGCAGAAGTTCCAGAAGCTGGGTGGTCGTATTCCGCGTGGCGTTCTCCTGGTCGGTCCGCCCGGCACAGGTAAAACGCTTCTTGCCAAGGCCATCGCCGGCGAGGCCAAGGTTCCGTTCTTCAGCATCTCGGGCTCCGACTTCGTCGAGATGTTCGTAGGCGTTGGTGCGGCTCGCGTGCGAGACATGTTCGAGCAGGCCAAGAAGAGCGCGCCCTGCATCATCTTCGTAGACGAGATCGATGCCGTGGGGCGCCACCGTGGTGCTGGCCTGGGTGGTGGCAACGATGAGCGTGAACAGACGCTGAACCAGATGCTCGTCGAGATGGATGGCTTCGAGACGAACCTGGGCGTGATCGTCATGGCCGCCACCAACCGGCCCGACATTCTGGATCCGGCGCTGCTGCGTCCGGGGCGTTTCGACCGTCAGGTCTATGTCACGCTACCTGACGTGCGTGGTCGTGAGCAGATCCTCAATGTGCACATGCGCAAGGTGCCTCTAGGTCAGGACGTGAAGGCCGACATCCTCGCTCGAGGTACGCCGGGCTTCTCGGGAGCTGACATTGCCAACCTTGTCAACGAGGCCGCTCTCTTCGCCGCCCGCCGCAATGCGCGCGTGGTGGAAATGGTCGATTTCGAGCGGGCCAAGGACAAAATCATGATGGGAACCGAGCGCAAGTCCATGGTGATGGACGAGGAAGAGCGCCGAAACACCGCCTATCACGAGGCGGGGCACGCCCTGGTGGCGCGCTTGTTACCCAAGACCGACCCGGTGCACAAGGTGACGATCATTCCCCGCGGAGGTGCGCTCGGCCTCACCATGTATCTCCCCGAAGGCGATCGCTACAGCACCGACAAGGTCCGCATCCTCAGCCGCATTTCGATGCTCTTCGGGGGGCGAATCGCTGAGGAGGTGTTCATGAACCAGATGACCACCGGCGCCAGCAACGACTTCGAGCGTGCCACCCAGCTCGCGCGTGACATGGTTATGCGTTACGGCATGAGCGATGCGCTCGGTCCGATGGTTTACGCCGAGAACGAGGGAGAGGTCTTCCTCGGCCGCTCGGTGACCAAGACGACCAACATGTCCGAGGAGACCATGCAGCGCGTTGATGGGGAGGTGCGCCGCATCATCGACGAGCAGTATTCAGTAGCCCGCAGGCTCATCGAGGAGAACAAGGAGAAGATGCACGCCATGGCGACGGCGCTGCTCGAGTGGGAAACCATTGATGGCGAGCAGGTGGATGACATCATGAACGGCCGCCCGCCGCGCCCACCCAAGGACTGGACACCATCGGCCAACAAGCCGGGCGGCGCTACCCCGCCGGTGAGTACCGACGGTCAGCCGGCCACGGCCTGACGGAATTCGATCAAGATCTACTCGCACGGGGCTTCGGCCCCGTGCTCGTTTGTGAAAACCGGCATGCATTGGTGCACCACACGTTTTCGTATCGATCTCTCGCGACCTCGGGTGATGGGCATCGTTAACGTGACGCCCGATTCGTTCTCCGACGGAGGAGAACACTCGGACGTGTCGTCGGCGCTCGCGCACTGTGAGCGGTTGCTGAAAGAGGGAGCGGACATCCTCGACGTGGGTGGCGAGTCCAGCCGACCGGGTGCCACGTCGGTGCCTTTGGAGACCGAACTTGCTCGGGTGATCCCCGTTCTTAAGGGCGCATTGAAGCTGGGCTGTCCGGTGTCCGTAGACACGGTCAAGCCGGAGGTGATGCGGGCGGCGTTGGATCGGGGGGCGGACATTGTGAACGACATTCTGGCGTTGAGGGCGAGCGGTGCGCTGGATGTCATCGCTGGCCATCCAGACTGCGGCGTCTGCCTGATGCACATGCAGGGCGACCCGCCGTCAATGCAGGACGATCCTCGCTATGGCGATGTTGTGGCCGAAGTCGGAGCTTTTTTGTCTGAGCGGGTGCAATCACTGCGCGAGCGCGGAGTAGCGGCTGAACGAATCGTGCTGGATCCTGGCATCGGGTTCGGGAAGACGACCGGGCACAACTTCGAATTGCTGCGACGGCAGGATGAGTTGATGCGCCTGGGATATCCGCTGCTGGTTGGTTGGTCGCGCAAGGGGTCGCTGGGCAAGGTGACCGGCCGCCCCGCCGGTGAGCGCCTCGTGCCCAGCGTGGCGGCTGCATTGGCTGCCGTGCGGCAGGGCGCGCGAGTGGTGCGCGTTCATGACGTAGCGGCTACCGTGGACGCACTCAGGGTGTGGGAGGCGGCTGGCCTGGCCTGATGGCGGACAATCGGCCACCTTTGCGATACCCCATCCTCATGAGCAGAACCTATTTCGGCACCGACGGCATCCGGGGCACCGTTGGCCAGGAGCCCATCACCCCCGATTTCATGCTGCGCCTGGGCCACGCGGTTGGCCGGGTGCTCAAGAGCGGTGAAACGCGCCCCAGTGTGCTCATCGGCAAGGACACTCGCATCTCCGGCTACATGATCGAATCGGCGCTGGAGGCTGGCTTCGCGGCTGCCGGAGTAGACGTGCTGCTCACCGGGCCGCTGCCCACGCCGGGGGTGGCCTATCTCACCCGTGCATTGAGGCAGAGCCTTGGTGTGGTTATCAGCGCGTCGCACAACCCTTTTGGTGACAACGGCATCAAGTTCTTTTCCGCCCGCGGCGAAAAGTTGCCCGACGCCTGGGAGCAGGACGTGGAGGCGGCGCTCGACGAGAACCCTAACTGGGCGGATTCCGCTCACCTCGGTCGCGCAAGGCGGCTGGAAGATGCCGGCGGTCGCTATGTCGAGTTTTGCAAGAACACCTTCTCGGCCGATCTCTCCCTCAAGGGTCTGAAGATCATCATTGATGCAGCGCACGGAGCTGCTTACAACATTGCTCCCTCGGTGTTCCATGAACTCGGTGCGGAAACCGAGTGCATCGGGTGCAAGCCCGACGGCTTCAACATCAATGCCGGTGTCGGAGCCACGTCGCCGGCAAGCTTGGTGGCAGCCGTGCGCGAACGCGGCGCGGATTACGGCGTGGCCCTCGATGGCGATGCCGACCGGCTGCAACTGGTCGACCGCGAAGGCCGCTTGTACAACGGTGACGAACTGCTCTACGTGATGGTGCTCGACCGTCTGGCACAAGGGCAAGCCGTACCAGGCGTCGTAGGTACGGTGATGACGAACATGGCGGTGGAACTGGCCTTGCGCGAGCAGAAGGTGGACTGCGTGCGGGCGAAGGTTGGCGACCGTTATGTGCTGGAAGAACTTGTCTCCCGAGGCTGGCTGCTCGGCGGCGAAGGTTCCGGTCACCTTCTGGCCCTGGACAGGCACACGACCGGTGACGGCATCGTGAGCGCGCTACAGGTGCTTCAGGCCGTGGCTCGAGCTGGACGAACCCTACCCGAACTACTGTCTGGCGTGACCCTGTTCCCCCAATGCCTAATCAATGTAAGGCTCGCGCCGGGGCAGGACTGGAAAGCGAACCGGTCGCTGGCCGAGATGCGGATCGCGGTGGAGCGGGAGCTGGGCGATGGCGGCCGGGTGCTGATCCGCCCGTCAGGAACCGAGCCCTTGGTGCGCGTCATGGTCGAGGCGCGCAACGCTGACTTGGCGAAATCCTGCGCGCAGCGTCTGGCTGACACCCTGCGCGGTTGATGTCAATGATGTCGTTCCTGTGACGGCGGCATGACACTGTATGACAGCCACTGAGATGCAGGAGGCGGTGGCCACGAGCAGGCATCTTGTCACGTGACTGTCACGTTTGCTTCCTAAAGTGCTGCCCATCCCAACGCGCCTTTATTCAGAAGAGAAGCTTCGCCATGACGCCTCGACTCCTACGCTCGCTCCTTGCCGCTGCCTCGCTGTGCGCCGTCGTCGTTCCGGCGGCCGCACAAGACGTCACAGGAGCGGGCGCTACATTCCCCGCGCCGCTGTACGCCAAGTGGGCTGATGCCTATCACAAGGCAACTGGCGCACGTATCAACTACCAGTCAGTGGGTTCGGGTGCCGGACTCAAGCAGATCCGCTCAAAGACGGTGGATTTCGGGGCTTCCGACATGCCCCTGAAGGATGAAGAACTGGCCAAGGACGGCCTGGTTCAGTTTCCCACGGTGATCGGCGGAATCGTCCCGGTGGTCAACATCCAGGGGATCCAGCCCGGGCAGATCAAGTTGACGGGCCAAGTGCTGGGGGACATTTACTTGGGCAAGGTCACCAAGTGGAACGATCCTGCGATCACAGCACTGAACCCGGGCGTTTCGCTCCCTGATGCCACCATCTCCGTGGTGCGCCGCGCGGATGGCTCGGGCACGAGCTTCATCTTCACGAACTATCTGTCAAAGGTGAACGACGAGTGGAGGCAGAAAGTGGGCGAGGGCACGGCAGTGAACTGGCCCACCGGCGCTGGTGGCAAAGGCAACGAGGGCGTGGCGGCGTTCGTCGGCCGCTTGCCCAACTCCATCGGGTATGTGGAATACGCCTACGTCAAGCAGAACAGGATGACGTATGTCTTGTTGAAGAACAAGGATGGACAGTTCGTCGGACCCGATGACAGTAGCTTCAAGGCTGCGGCCGCAGGTGCCAACTGGGGCAAGACCTTCTACCAGATCCTGACCGATCAGCCCGGCAAGGCCACCTGGCCCATTTCCGGCGCCACCTTCATCATGATGCACAAAGCGCAGGACAAGCCGGCACAAGCTGCGACGGCGCTGAGATTCTTCGACTGGGCCTATATCCAAGGCGACAAGATGGCCGACGATCTCGACTACGTTCCTCTCCCCGGCGCAGTAAAGGACATGGCCCGCAAGCAGTGGGAGACGATCAAGGACGCGTCGGGCAAGGTCGTCGCATTCAAGTGATCGGGCCGATCCCTGTTTGAGTTCCAGCGGCGGGTGTCATGTGCGCCCGCCGCGCTTGTTCGTCGGAGCGAGCGTGGCCGTTACCCTTCCTGCATCCCATCCAGATCCTCATGCCGTGACCCGGTCCGAGCAGCTTGGACGGCCTCCGGCCACTCGACACGCCAGGCCTTGGGCTGACCGGGTCTTCTCGCTGCTGTCTCACGGTGCAGCGATCCTGACCTTGCTGCTCCTGGCCGGGATCATCATCTCCCTGGTCGTGGGCGCGGCGCCTGCCATTCAAGCCTATGGTCTCGGGTTCCTCTGGCACAGCGAATGGGACCCGGTGCAGGACCGCTACGGCGGTCTGGTCATGATCTACGGTACCTTGGTCACGTCGTTCATCGCATTGGTGATCGCGGTGCCGGTGAGCTTCGGCATTGCGCTGTTCCTGACCGAACTCGCACCTGGATGGCTGCGTCGCCCGCTGGGTATCGCGATCGAGCTGCTCGCAGCCGTGCCATCCATCGTGTATGGAATGTGGGGGTTGCTCGTATTCAGCCCGGTACTGTCGCAGTTCGTGCAGCAGCCACTGCAGCGCCTGTTCGGAGACGCCCCGGTGCTCAAGGAACTGGTGTCTGGGGCACCGGTGGGAATCGGCATCCTATCGGCCGGCATCATCCTGGCCATCATGATCATCCCGTTCATCGCCGCGGTGATGCGCGATGTGTTCGAGGTCACGCCCGCGATGCTCAAGGAGTCGGCCTATGGACTGGGCTCCACGACCTGGGAGGTGGTGTTCAAGGTGGTGCTGCCCTATACCAAGACCGGCGTCATTGGAGGGATCATGCTGGGGTTGGGCCGGGCGCTCGGTGAAACGATGGCTGTCACGTTCGTCATCGGCAACTTCAATCAGTTGAGCAGCCCCTCGCTGTTCGAGGCGGCGAACAGCATCACTTCGGCGCTGGCCAACGAGTTCGCGGAGGCGGGCGAAGGCCTGCACCAGGCTTCGCTGATCTACCTGGGACTCGTACTGTTCTTCATCACCTTCGTGGTGCTTGCGATGTCAAAGGTTCTGCTGGCGCAGCTCCGTAAGAACGAAGGCGCCCGCACATGACCACGCCAGCGTCGAACTTCGCCGAATCGGCTCGGCTCGCCAAGCATCGCCGGCGCAAGCGTGTCAATGCCATCGCGCTCACTCTATCGATGACAGCCATGGCCTTCGGCCTGTTCTGGCTGGCCTGGATCCTGATCGAGACGGTGCGGCTGGGCCTGGGAGGGCTGAACTTGGCGACGTTTACCGAGATGACGCCACCGCCTCAGGCCGACCTTGGCGGCTTGGCCAACGCCATCTTCGGCTCGCTGGTTATGGTCTCGCTGGCTACGCTTCTGGGCACGCCTGTGGGCGTGCTCGCCGGCATCTACCTCGCCGAGTACGGCCACAAGGGCTGGCTAGGGCAGCTGACCCGCTTCATCAACGACATCCTGCTGTCCGCTCCGTCGATCGTTATCGGCCTGTTTATCTACGCCATGGTGGTGTCGCGCTTGAAGACTTTCTCCGGTCTCGCCGGCGTGCTCGCGTTGTCGTTGATCGTGATTCCGGTGGTGATCCGCACCACGGAGAACATGCTGGTGCTGGTGCCCAACGCCTTGCGCGAGGCAGCCTATGCGCTGGGCACGCCGAAGTGGAAAGTCATCACGCTGATCACGCTGAAAGCCGCGCGTGCCGGCGTTATCACGGGCGTGTTGCTGGCATTCGCGCGTATTGCGGGCGAGACGGCGCCGCTGCTCTTCACCGCCCTGTCCAACCAGTTCTGGAGCTGGAGCCTGGCAGAGCCCATGGCCAGCTTGCCGGTCACCATCTTCAAGTTCGCCATGAGCCCCTATGAGAACTGGCAGAAGCTGGCCTGGGCCGGTGTTTTTCTCATCACGCTCGGGGTGCTGGCGCTCAACATCCTGGCGCGCGTCATGTTCCGCCAGAAGTAGTCGAGAAAGTTTCGAGATTCATGGATGCGAAAGTCGGACTCCCGCACACCGAAAAGGCCAAACTTTCGGTGAGGGACCTCAGCTTCTATTACGGCAGCTTCCAGGCGCTCAGGCACATCAATCTGGACATCCCGGAGAAGAAGGTCACCGCCTTCATTGGCCCATCGGGCTGCGGCAAGTCCACGCTCCTGCGCACGTTCAACCGCATGTTCGAGCTGTATCCCGAGCAGCGCGCCGAAGGGCAGATCCTGCTCGATGGCGAAGACATCCTGCGCTCGAAGCACGACGTCTCGCTGATTCGTGCGAAGGTAGGTATGGTCTTCCAGAAGCCCACACCCTTCCCGATGTCGATATACGACAACATCGCGTTCGGGGTGCGCCTGTTCGAGACGCTACCTCGCATCGAGATGGACGAGCGCGTGGAGTGGGCGCTGAAGAAGGCAGCACTCTGGAACGAAGTCAAGGACAAGCTCGACCAGAGCGGTGCAGGGCTGTCGGGTGGGCAGCAGCAGCGGCTGTGCATTGCACGGGGCATCGCGATCAAGCCCGAAGTCCTGCTCCTGGACGAACCGTGCTCCGCACTGGATCCCATCTCGACCGGCAAGATCGAGGAGCTCATCCACGAGCTCAAGAGCGACTACACGGTGGTGATCGTCACGCACAACATGCAGCAGGCGGCGCGCACTTCCGACTACACCGCATACATGTACCTGGGCGACTTGATCGAGTTCGGACCCACTGCCGATCTGTTCATGAAGCCCCGGAAGAAGGACACCGAGGACTACATCACCGGGCGTTTCGGCTGACGCCGCATCCCTGCCTTCGAGAGGCCTTGATCATGAGCGACAAGCATCTGTCCACTCAATTCGATGCCGAGCTGAGCGGCATCTCCACCCGCGTGCTGGAAATGGGCGGCCTGGTCGAATCCCAGGTTGCACAGGCCGTCGACGCGCTCACCCGCTTCAGCGGTGACATGGCGTTGCAGGTCCTCGCTCGCGAGGAAACGGTCAACACGATGGAGGTGGAGATCGACCGTGATCTTTCCACCATCATTGCGCGACGCCAGCCGACGGCGCGCGACCTGCGCCTGCTGATTGCCATCAGCAAGGTCATCGCCAACCTCGAGCGGGTGGGCGACGAAGCCGCTCGTGTGGCGCGCACCGTGCGGCGACTGGTCGAGAGCGGCGTGTCCAGCCCACCCCGGCTGCCGGTCAACGACCTAGTCTTCGAATCGGAGCTGGCGACCAAGCAGTTGCGAAAGGCGCTTGATGCCTTCGCCCGGCTCGATACCGAAAAGGCGCTGGAGGTGCTCAAGCAGGACGACCAGATCGACCAGGAGTTCGAAGGCCTGTTGCGCAAGCTCATCACCTTCATGATGGAAGACCCGCGCACGATCTCGTCGAGCATCGATCTGGTGTTCGTTGCCAAGGCAATCGAGCGAGTGGGTGACCATGCAAAGAACCTGGCCGAGGTCATCATCTATGTCGTCAAAGGCACCGATGTGCGCCACAACCCGGTCGCCACCATCGAGAACTTGATGCGCTGAGGAGCATGACCATGAGCCGCATCCTCGTCGTCGAGGACGAGCCCGCGATTGCGGAGCTGATCAGCCTCAACCTGCGCCATGCAGGTTATGAGGTCACCGTTGCAAGCAGTGCGGACCAGGCTCGGCACGAAGTCGATGGCGTGCTGCCGGACCTCGTCGTGCTCGACTGGATGCTGCCCGGTCAGAGTGGCCTGGTGCTGGCCAAAGCCTGGCGCAGCGAGCGCCGGACCCGCGAGTTGCCGATCATCTTGCTGACTGCGCGGGCGCAGGAGGCTGACAAGGTGGCCGGGCTCGATGCCGGGGCCGACGATTACCTGGTCAAGCCGTTCTCCACCAGCGAGTTGATGGCTCGCATCCGGGCGGTGCTGCGCCGCAGGGCTCCTGAAGTCTTGGACAGCGCGGTCGAGATCGGCGGCCTCAGACTCGATCCCGCCACCCGTCGTGTGACTCGGGACCAGTATGAGATTCGCATCGGCCCGACCGAGTTTCGCTTGCTGCACTTCTTCATGAAGCACCCCGAGCGCGTGCACAGCCGCGCGCAGATTCTTGATCGGGTGTGGGGCGACCATGTTTTTATCGAGGAGAGAACGGTCGATGTGCACGTGAAGCGTTTGCGGGAGGCGCTGGAGCCCGTGGATTGCGCACGCATGATCGAGACGGTGCGCGGGGCCGGATACCGGCTTGCGCAGCGGATATCCGCACTGCCGGAATGAAACCAGCGGCCGGGGTCCACCCCAGCCGCCGGAAAAGCTCAGGGGCAGGGCCTGCGTGCCGATCGACGCGAGAGAAAGATTTCGCGAAAGGTGACGTCAGGCATTCCCCTGGTAGCGTGATTCACAGGTTCTGAACGTTGTCCATGGGTTGGTTGTTTCCTCGCCTGATGGCGGCCGTGCTCGGGGCGATCTTGGGTGCGGTGATCGGGTCGCTTGTCGGCTACGTGTGGCGAATGCCGACGCTGGGTGCCGTGATGGGTGCCGCTGGGGCTGTCTTCTTGCATGCCTTCGTCGATGCATGGCGGGCCCATCGCTTTATGGATTGGCTGCGCCGTCAGATGGAGGGCGGCGCTCCGCGCGATGACGGCTTCTGGGGTGAGGTCGGCTATCGCGTCGAGCGGGCGGTTCGACTTCTCGAGCGGCGCATACAGACCGAAAGCGCACGTCTGGACGAGTTTCTTTCAGCCATTGAAGCATCGCCCAATGGTGTGCTGCTGCTGGACAAGCGCGACCAGATCGAATGGTGCAACTCTGTTGCAGCAGACCAGTTTGCGCTGAATCCGCTGCGCGACCGCGCACAGCCGGTTACGAACCTGGTGCGGTCACCCGTCTTCGTTGCGTACCTGCAGGCCTCGGACTTCCGGGAGGCGGTCACCTTCACGGCGCCAGGATCAGGAGGCACTGTATCGGTCTCGGTGAGGAAATACGGCGAGGGCAAGAAGTTGCTGCTGTCCCAAGACATCACGGAGCGGGAGCGCAACGATGGGATGCGACGCGACTTCGTGGCCAACGTCTCGCACGAGATCAGGACTCCGCTGACCGTCCTCGCCGGCTTTATCGAAACCATGGGCAACTTGTCGTTGACGGAAGTGGAGCGTCGGCGCGTGCTGGAGCTGATGTCGCAGCAGACGCAGCGCATGCAGGCGCTGGTTGGCGACTTGCTTACCCTGGCCCAGCTCGAAGGCAGTCCTCGTCCCGGCGCCGATCGCTGGGTGTCGGTCAGCAAGGTTTTCGAGCGGGTCCGTGCTGACGGCGAGGTTCTCTCGTCTGGGCGTCACGCACTGTCGTTCCGTGGCGGCGAGGGCTGGCGGATCGCGGGTGCCGAAGCGGAACTGCTGAGCGGGGTAGGTAACCTCGTGAGCAATGCGGTGCGCTATACCCCCAGTGGCGGTGTGGTGGAGGTTTCATTCAGATTGCGTAGCGATGGCACCGGCGAAGTCGAAGTGCGTGATAACGGCATTGGCATCGCCCGCGACCATCTCCCGCGCCTGACCGAGCGCTTCTACCGCGTCGATGGAAGTCGCTCGCGCGATACCGGTGGCACGGGTCTCGGGCTGTCTATCGTCAAGCACGTCGCTCAGCGACACGGCGGTGAACTGGAGATCGCCAGTGAGCCAGGCAAGGGCTCCAGCTTCAAGCTGGTGCTGCCCGCACCCAGGGTTCGGTTCATCCAGGCGGAGGCGGAGCGTTCCGCCGATCCGTTGGACGCAAGCGGGCCTCACCCCTCGCGGCGATAGATCGCCGTGACTTCATCTCGATCGTTTGGCCGTCGCTCCCGGGCGACGGGCGTCCAGCCTGGTGGCACATCCAATGCCCGGTCTCGTGGCTCGACACGCATCAGGAACGCGCAGCCACTGCGCGCTGGTGCTGACACTGCATCTACGCGCCAACCCCCGAAATGCTCCAGCGCGACGAGTTGCCCGCGCGACAGTTGAGGCGCGGAGATGCATGCCTGCATTGGCACATAAGGGCGGAGGCGCTCGATGAGAACCCGATAGCTGCGCGCGTAATCAAGCAGCGGCAGCCACAGGGTCATGAGCAGCAACCAGCACAGTGCCACCCCACTTGCTGGAAGCACGAGGCTTTTCCATAACGCATGACGATGACGGCCGGTCCGCCATCTGACAAGCCACAGCCAGGCGAGCGTACCGGCCAGGGCGAACAGGAGAGCTACCAGCGAGAAGCGAGGCTCGAAGCCCGGCACCAGACGCGCTACGTTCGCTGCCGGCCGGCGCGGCACGCCGGTCTGCATGGCCGCGTAGATCACCCAGATGGTGAGCGCGCAGATGCTGAAAAAAAACACCGAGAACCAGTCGATGGCGGCGGCAGTGCTCCGCTGCAGGGTCGGAAGCGCGAAAGATGCAAGCACTGCGAGCGGTGGCAAGGCCAGCATCAAGGCTCGATCGGAGCCCCCCATGGCCACGCAAGCCACGAGACTGACCAGCGCGCATCCGACCGGCACGGCGATGTGGCGGCGGCGCAGGTGGTGTCTCCAGCGCCACAAGGTCCAGAGTGCGAGTAGCCATGCCGGCCACATGAACCATAGAAGGAGGCGTCCCATGGAAATGAGCTGCGTGCTTGATCGGTAGCTGCCAAGCCGCCACGCCCAGCCGCCCAGTACCCAGGCGGTCAGCACTCCCAAGGCTGTCGCCACGGCAATCCATGTCACGAAGCGGCGGGCTGGCGCATGGTCGGATGCGTTGCATACGCCCATGCCGACCAGACCGAGTGCGAGCGATACGGTGGGTGCCCCACTCGCGGACAGGGCAGGCAGTGCCACCAGGACAGCCACCCGAGCGGTCCAGCCCCGAAAGGGCGTGGCCGATAGGGCGTAGAGGTACAGCGACACGCTGACCAACTGAGCCAACTCGGGCGTGGTCTCGTGGCCCAATAGGAGTAGGCCCAACGTGGCAATGAGCGCTAGCAGGGCGCCGTCGGCAATGGCGCGCGCATAGTCCACCGGATCTGCCTCGCCGCCAAAGGCGAAGGGCAGTGGCTGCGCAGCTTCCGTGCGCGCGAGGTGATAGGTGCTGTACCACACGAGCACCAGCGTGGCGACGAGCAACAGCGCGAAGGGAATGCGTGCAGCCAACGGCGCTCCGAGCCATGGCCCGAGTGCCTTCACGAACAGAGCACCTATCCAGTAGGGCAGGTGGGCGGTGTCGGCAGACGGCAAGCCGGCCACGGTGGGCGCAAGCCACGAGGCGCGTCCCTCGGCAAGGTTCACCATGTAGCCGAAGGCCGTAATGTCTGCATTGCGCCAGGGATCGCGGCCGAACAGACCGGGAACGACATAGGCCGCGCAGAACAGCAGCAGCGCAAGCCGAGGCAGACGTTGTGCTGCTCGCTGGGTGACCAGGGCAGGGTTGGGCGAATTCGAGTTCAAAAGGAACCGGCGTTTGTCGAGCGGCGCATCATGCAGCAAATGCCGCGCACATGAAAAAAGGCAGCCTGGGCTGCCTTCCTTTTGCGATCGGCGCGTTGCGCCGTATTCACTTCTTGATACCGACCCGGGCAAACTTGTTGCGGAACTTCTCTACGCGGCCGCCCAAGCTGTCGACACTCTTTTGCGTGCCGGTGTAGAAGGGATGGGACTCGCTGGTGGTTTCCAACTTGATCAGCGGCAGTTCGCGCCCACCATCAAGCTTGATCGTCTCGCGAGACTGCGCGCAAGAGCGTGTAACGAACTGGAAGCCGTTGGACAGGTCGACGAAGCAGACCTCGCGGTAATTGGGGTGAATGCCTTCTTTCATGGACGAACCTCAGCGCAGGGAATCGGAAGCCACGCCGACCCGTTCGGCGCACTTTCCGTGTAGAGGAAACCGAGCATTATAGCGATCGATCTCAGCCGCCTCGCCGCATCATGTCGAAGAAATCGAGGTTGTTCTTCGTGGACTTCATCTTGTCCAGAATGAACTCCATCGCCTCGATCTCGTCCATGGGGTACAGCAGCTTGCGCAGGATCCAGGTCTTCTGAAGGATCTCGGGCTTGAGCAGCAACTCCTCGCGGCGCGTGCCGGATTTGTTCAACAGGATGGACGGGTACACCCGCTTTTCCGACATGCGGCGGTCAAGGTGGATTTCAGAGTTGCCAGTGCCCTTGAACTCTTCGTAGATCACCTCGTCCATGCGGCTGCCCGTATCGATGAGTGCCGTCCCGATGATCGTGAGCGAGCCACCTTCCTCAATGTTGCGTGCGGCGCCGAAGAAGCGCTTGGGCCGCTGCAAGGCGTTGGCATCGACACCACCGGTGAGCACCTTGCCGGACGAGGGCAGCACGTTGTTATAAGCGCGTGCGAGGCGGGTGATCGAGTCCAAGAGGATCACCACATCCTTCTTGAGTTCGACGAGCCGCTTGGCGCGCTCGATCACCATCTCCGCCACCTGCACGTGACGTGCGGCGGGTTCGTCGAAGGTGGAACTGATAACTTCGCCGCGCACGGTGCGCTGCATTTCCGTCACTTCCTCCGGGCGCTCGTCCACGAGCAACACGATGAGGTAGACATCGGGGTAGTTCGCGGTGATGGCATGGGCCAGATGCTGCATCATCACCGTCTTGCCGCTCTTGGGCGGCGCGACCAGCAGCGCGCGCTGGCCCTTGCCGATGGGCGCGATGAGATCGATGATTCTGCTGGTGATGTTCTCGTCGGCCCTGATGTCACGCTCTAGCCTGAACTGCTCTTTTGGGAAGAGCGGGGTCAGGTTCTCGAACATGATCTTGTGTTTGCTCTCCTCGGGCGTAAGGCCGTTCACACGGTCGACCTTCACGAGCGCGAAGTAGCGCTCGCCATCCTTGGGTACGCGGACCTCACCCTCGATCGCGTCCCCTGTATGCAGGTTGAAGCGGCGGATCTGGCTGGGGCTCAGATAGATGTCGTCCGTGGACGCCATATAGCTGGTGTCGGGCGAGCGCAGGAAGCCAAATCCGTCGGGGAGCACTTCCAAAACCCCGTCGCCGAACACCTGCTCGCCGGCTTTGGCCCGCTTCTTCATGATCGCGAACATCAGCTCCTGCTTGCGCAGGCGTGCAACGTTCTCGATCTCCAGAGCCTCGCCCATCTTGATGAGCTCGGAGACGTGGAGGGCTTTGAGTTCTGACAGATGCATGGGCCGATACCCTGGGAAGGAGGAGTGCCGCCTGCCAAAGGCGGCGCGCCGGATACGTGGGCCTCGTGCGGTCCCGGCTATCCGCAGCGCTCAGCGCCCATAGCGGAAACGCGTTGCGACGAACAGAACGGAAGGATCGGGGTGGGAGGCCGTGTCCACGCGCCTCGGCTGTCATGAAGCCTGTCTACGGCTTCGGGGCGTGGTGGCAGGTAATCTTCAGGTTTCGGGAATCTGAGCCTTTTGGGCTTGCAGCGTCTCCCGAAACAGGAACGTCGAATTATAGATGACCGTCGAGGAAGGCCGTCAACTGGGCCTTGGACAGCGCACCCACTTTCGTGGCGGCCAACTGCCCGCCCTTGAAAAGCATCAGGGTCGGGATGCCGCGGATCCCGAACTTGGCCGGCACGTCGCGGTTTTCGTCGACGTTCATCTTGGCGATCTGTAGTCGGCCGTTGTAGTCCTTCGACACCTCGTCGAGGATGGGGGCGATCATCTTGCACGGCCCGCACCACTCGGCCCAGTAGTCCACCAGGACCGGCTTGTCGGCGCGCAGAACGTCCTGCTCGAACGACGCGTCGGTGGTGTGCTTGATGAGGTCACTGCTCATGGTCTTTTCCTTGGGCGGCGCCGCTGCAGCGGCAGGGCAGAATGATGACACATTGTGCCTTCCCCTCGATTCGACCGTGGGCCGCGCGGGGCCTGCAACACCTATGGCGACGATAGCCGTCCAACCCCTCGAAGCCCGTGCGGGAGACCCCTGGCGCTGCATCGTCGACCAAGTCCAGGCGTGGGTTGACGAGCATGACGTGGCGCTTCGCGATGCGGTGGTGTTGGTGCCGTTTGCGCAGCAACTGGCTTCGGCGCGCCGAGCCTGGGCTGCGGCGGGAGGGTGGATGCCTCGCATCGAAACCACGCAGACTTTGGCGCGCAGCCTCACCGCGCCGGCGCTCGTGGAACCCGGTCAAATCAGCTTCGACCCGGCGGTCGATCGCCTCAGCGCCCGGCGCCTTTTGCGTACCCAAAGTTGGGTGGCCGGCTGGTTGCAACGCGACCCGCGGGGCTTCGACCACGCGGTGAATGCCGTGATGCAAACGGCGCACGCGATAGCTCGGGCCGCAGCAACCGTCGCACCGCGGGAGCGCCCGTCCTTTTGGGAGCGTGGTCGTGAACTGCTCGGCGTGGGCGGCGGTCCCGGGGGGACGGAAAGGGGCCTGGCACGCATCGCGCTCGAATGGGCCGCTGCAGGTATGACGCCGCCCACCGACGGGCTGTTCTTGCTGCGTCCCTCCGCATGGTTGGCAGTGCAAGCGGGTGGGCCAGATCGACTAGTGACCGCGCTGATGGCTGATGCCCCAGCCGGCACTCATTGCCTGGTGATCGATGCGGACCCCGCCCTGGAGGATGCGTTCGCCATGCTAGCCATGGAGGTGGACGCGAGCGTCGCGGTGTGCCGGGATTTCGAGGACGAGGCGCAGCGCACGGCAGCCCAGGTGCTGGCGTGCGTCGACGCCGGCCGTACGCCAGTGGCGCTGGTCGCGCAGGATCGACTGCTGGTGCGCCGCGTCCGTGCGCTGCTTTCGCGGCACGAGGTGGATTTGCAGGATGAGACGGGGTGGAAGTTGTCGACCACACGTGCAGCGGCCACGCTGACATCGTTCCTGCGCGCAGCCCGGCCGCGTGCCGGCGGCGACGACTGGCTGGACTGGCTCAAGGCCTGTTCCGGAAACTGGCCTGGTGCAAAGGGTGGCGCCTGGCTGCTGCACCAGGTGGAGGCAGCGCTGAGGCGGCACGGCTGGGCGGGCCCGGCGGTAGTGAATGCCACGCAGTTGCAGCCGTCGGCTGCGGCATGGTGGCAGGGTGTGCAGGACCTTGTGCATGAGTTCGTGGCGCCCGGGGCGCGGCCCCTCGTGGCATGGCTCGAGTCTCTGCGTCGTGCCCTCGAGGGCTGTGGCGCGTGGTCACGGCTCCAGGGCGACGAGGCCGGCCGACAGGTGATCTCTGCGCTGCACCTGGCCGCGCCCCGGGCGCTCTCACTGGTCGACCGGATGGGGCTGGACGAGTTCGCGGGCTGGGTTGACGCCGCGCTGGAGGATGGCTCTTTCGTTCCACTGGCACCAGCGGGGGCGGAGGTCATCGTCACCCCGCTGGAGCGCGCGATGCTCAGGCCGTTCGGCAGCGTGGTGATGCCGGGAGCCGACGAGAAGCGCCTGGGCGGCCCTGGCATGCCACACCCTTTGCTGGGGGACGCGGTGGCGCGCTCGTTGGGCCTGCCCGACGCCGCCGGGCGCAGGCAGGCGGAGCTGCTGGCCTTTGCCCACTTGCTACGTCTGCCGCACGTGACGCTGCTGCGGCGGCTGGACGATGGGGGCGAGCCTCTCGCGCCAAGTCCGCTGCTGGAGCGATTGACACTCGCCATGGCTCGAGCAGGCCGGGCCATCCGCACCGCGCTCGATCCTCGTGTGAGCCAGGACGTGAATCCGCGGCCCATCATTCGGCCCATGCCTGAAGCGCCCGGTCTCCTGCCGGCCAGCCTCAGCGCGAGCGCTTGCGAAATGCTGCGCAGCTGTCCTTACCGCTTCTTCGCGCTGGTCCTGCTGGGTCTGCGTGAGGCCGACGAGCTGGACGACGATGTCGAGAAGCGCGACTACGGCAACTGGCTGCATGCTGTGCTGGATCGCTTCCATCGCGAGCGTCCGTCCGAGCGGTCCATGGCCGAGGATGAAGCCGGACTGCACGCGGCAGCGCGTGCCCTGCAGCAGGAGCATGGCTTGAACGATGGGTCGTTCCTGCCCTACGCCGCCACGTTCGCCCGACTGGTCCCACGGTACGTGCGGTGGCTGCATGCGCGCGAAGGGCAGGGGGCGCGCTGGTGCGATGGCGAGCGCGAGTTCACGGCTCGGCCGCAGGAGTGGGCCGGAGTGGAAATGCGCGGCATCGTCGACCGCATCGACCGCATGCCGACGCCCGAAGGCGAGTGCGTGGAACTGATCGACTACAAGACCGGCAGCGCGCAGGGCCTGCGCGAGAAGCTGCGGGAGCCGCAGGAGGACACGCAGCTGGCGTTCTACGCCGCGCTGGTCACCCTTCAGCCGCAAGCGCCGTCTCGGCTGTCGGCGAGCTACTTGCCGCTGGATGAAAGCGATGGCCTCAAGGCGCTCGAGCACAAGGACGTTCAGTCGAGTGCCGAGCGGCTGGTGGACGGCCTGGGCCGCGACCTGGCGAGAGTGCGCGAAGGCGCAGCGTTGCCGCCGCTGGGCGAGGGTACTGCCTGCGATTTCTGCCAGGCGCGGGGGTTGTGCCAACGGGATCATTGGTCCACCGAAGAGGCCGGCGCATGACGGCACCGGCCTACGCGATCGATGGCGTTCCCGTGTCTCGGGCGCAGTTCTATGCGGCCGCATGCGACCCCGCGCGCAGCGTGGTGGTCGAGGCGTGCGCAGGAGCCGGCAAGACCTGGATGCTGGTGTCGCGGATCTTGCGCGCGCTGCTGGAGGGTGCGGAGCCGCAGCAGGTCCTGGCGATCACCTTCACCAAGAAGGCGGCTGGCGAAATGCGGGCGCGGCTGGACGAATGGCTGGCCGATTTCGCATCTTCGGATTGCAGCGACCAGCAGCGCGCCCTGCAGTTGGAAGCGCGCGGCATGTCGACCGCGCAGGCGCGGGCACTGGCCCCGGCGCTGGCGGCGCTGCAGGAGCGTGTGCTGTGCACCGGGCGATCGGTCGAGGTTCAGACCTTCCACGCTTGGTTTGCCCGGTTGTTGCGCGCCGCACCGCTGGAAACGCTCGCACAACTGGGCCTGCAGCCGGACATGGAGCTCGTGGAGGATCCGATCGACCACGCGCCCGAGGTGTACCGGCGCTTTCATGCCGCAGTCGCAACCGACCCGGCCCTGCGCGCCGATTTCGACACGCAGGTACGTGAGCGCGGACGGGGCAACCTGCGCAAGTGGCTGGATGCGGCCTGGTCACGGCGCGTGGAGATCGAGCGCGCCGATGCGGCGGGCACGCTGGAGGCCTCGGTGGCGCCGGCCGAGTGCGGGGAGGGGCGGCACCCCGCCGAGGTTTTGCACGGGCCTGCGTGGACTACGGTGCTGCGCGAGCTGGTGGCAGCCCTGGCGCGCGGGGGGGTGAGAGCGCAAGAAGCCTCGCAGCGCCTGGTGCAATCGATCGAGGAACGCGATCCCGAAGCGTGCTTCGCGCTGGCGTGGAAGGCGCTTTTCACCGACAAGGACGAGCCACGCAAGCAGCTCGGCAAGCTGGAGGCGCTGCCCTTAGCCCAGCACCAACTCAAGCAGCTCGCAGTGCAGGTGCGGCAGCACGAGGCACGCGAGGAGCACCTGCGGATGGTGCGACTGACGCGCGTGCTGCTCGCGCAGTACGGTGAATACAAGCGCACACGCGGTCTGGCCGACATGGCGGACCTGGAGCGGTCTGCGCTGGAGTTGCTCGGGGATGGCGAGATCGCCGGCTGGATGCAGGAGCGGCTGGATGCGCGCGTGCGGCATGTCCTCATCGACGAGTTCCAGGACACGAGCCCGCTGCAGTGGCACGCGCTGCATGCGTGGCTGTCCGGCTATGTCGGTGCGGGGGGCGGCGCGAGCGGGCAGCGTCCGCCGGGCGTCTTCATCGTGGGCGATCCGAAGCAAAGCATTTACCGCTTCCGTGGGGCGGAGCCGCGGGTGTTCGAGGCCGCCCGCGAGTTTGTCGTACAGGGGCTGGGGGGGCAGCTCCTCGCCTGTGACCACACGCGCCGCAACGCGCCGGCGGTGGTGCAGGTGCTCAACGAGGTGTTCGACGAGGCCCAGCGCAACGGCGATTTCGCCGGGTTTCGATCCCACACCACGGAGGTGGAGGCGCGTGTGCGCGATGGTTCGGGTCTCTTCGTGCTGCCGCGCGTGGCCAGGCCAGCGCGCGAAGACAGGGATGCAGGGCTGCAGGAAGACTGGCGCGACAGCCTGAGCGTGGCGCGTCATGAGCCTGAAGAGGTGTTGCGCGAGCATGAAGCTCGCCAGGTGGCTGCGGCGATCCGTCAGCTGGTGAACGGCGGCATGGCGCCGGGCGACATTCAGGTGCTGTGCCGCAAGCGCGAGTCGCTGAGGCTGGTGGCTGATGCCCTGGCGCAGTGCCACGTGCCGTTTGCCGCGGCCGAGGACAGCGAGCTGCTGCAAGCGCCGGAGGCCCGCGACCTGCTCGCCTTGCTGGATGCACTGGTGTCGCCTCGGCACCGGTTGTCGCTGGCCCATGCATTGAAGAGCCCCGTGTTCGGCGCGAATGACGATGACTTGCTGTCGCTGGCGCGGGCGGCTCAGGCGCATCACGGCGATTGGTGGCTGGCACTGCAGGAACTGGAGACGCCCTCGATGCCGCTGCAGCGCGCGAGGTCGCTGCTGGCGCGCTGGCGGGATGCGGCCGACGCCTTGCCGCCGCACGACCTGCTGGACCTGATCGTGCACGAGGGCGAACTGCACGAGCGGCTGGTGGCCGTGGTGCCTGCCGAGCGGCGCAGTGCTGCGCGGGCTGCGGTCGACGGCGTCCTGCACCACGCGCTCACTCTCGACGGTGCGCGGTATGCCACGCCGTACAACTTCGTGCGATCGCTCAAGCACCGGGCGTTGACTCTCTCTGCCACGCTGCAGCCTGAGGCGGTGCAGCTGCTCACGGTGCACGGTGCCAAGGGGCTGGAAGCGCAGGTCGTGTTCGTGGTCGACAGCGATCCCGAGCGCAAGCCGGCGGAATGCGCCACGCTCCTCATCAATTGGCCGGTGCATTCGGAGCACCCGTTGCATTGCGCCTTCCTGTACTCGGAGTCGCAATGCCCACGGTCGCTTGCGTCCGTGCTCGAAGCCGAGATCGCCGCGCGCCGGCGCGAGGAAATGAACGGCCTTTACGTGGCCATGACCCGCGCGCGCAACCGCCTTGTGTTCAGCGCCACGCAGCCAGCGAAGGAGGCTGAGGGGCTTTCCTGGTGGCAACGAGTGCAAGCCTGTGCTGCGCCATGGCCGCATGAAGAAACCGCCGCTGAAGCGGCGGCCGCCGTCGCTCCCCGTCCGACGGTGCAGGTTTTGCCGTCGCTGACCCGCACCCGCGCGAGTGCCGGGCGGCCTGTGGCGGTCAACGCCGCGGCCAGCAACCTGGGTCAGGCGGTGCACCGGGTCCTCGAATGGGCAGCGGCATCGGATGCTGACGTGGACAGCGGGCTGGCGCCATTCGCTGCGGCGGCCGCGCTCGAGTTCAGTGCGCCCGCTGAAGAGGTGGCCCACGTGGCCACGCGCATCTGGACCAGTCCCGAGTGCTCACGCTTCTTCCGCGGTCATGCCATCAGGTGGGCGGGCAATGAGGTGTCCGTGGGCGATGCTGGGGAGCCTTTGCGCATCGACCGCCTGGTGATGCTGGAGGATGACCAGAGGCTCGAATGGTGGGTGCTGGACTACAAGCTCCAGCATGCCCCGGAGGCCTTGCCCGCGTATCGCGAGCAACTCATGCGCTACCGCGATGCGGTGCGGCGGCTCCAGCCCGGCGATCGTGTGCGCTGCGCGTTCATCACCGGCCAGGGCGGGCTGGTCGAGCTGGACTGAACCGGGCTTTTGTCACGGCCTGCGCTCGCAAGGCGCGACGCCTCGGTCCCCAGCGCCGCACACTGGCATCCAGGTGAGCCCGCCGCTTGGGTGCCCCGGCGTTCAGCTGCGAGCAATAGGGATGGAATGCCGTGCCTCTTCGGGTTACTGCGGCGAGGCGGCCCGGCTTCCAATTGGCACGAATCGCGTCGCTCCACGATGGCCGCTCCCACGTCTTCCGCTCTACGCGCCCCGCCTGCAAGCGTCGCCCGCCAACTGGGCCGCTTCGAGTTGCGCAGCCTGCTCGGCAAGAGCGCGGCCACGATGGTCTGGCTGGCCTTCGACCCGCGCCTGGACCAGGAGCTGATGCTCACGCTGCCTCGCGCCCAGCCGGCCACGCGGGTGGCGCTCGAGCGCTGGATGGAGGAGGTGCGCGCTGCCGCTCGTCTGGCGCACCCGAACCTAGCCCACGTCGTGGATGTTGGTGTGCAGGAAAACTGGCCTTACGTCGCCGTGGACCGGGCGCTGGGCGTGACCCTCACCGAATGGCTGGCCGACCATGGGCATGCCGCGCCGAGCGAAATCGCGGGTTGGATGTGCCAGGCCCTTCAGGGCCTGGCCTTCGCCCACGAGGCCGGCGTGGCGCATGGCGATCTGCAACTGCATCAGTTCGTGGTGGCCGAGAACGGCCAGGCGAGGCTGATGGGGCTGGCCGCCGCCACGGCCTCAACGGCGCAGGGAGAAGACCCGACGCGGGCCAACGACCGCAGCATGGCCCTGGACCCGAATCGCCTGCGTGCGCAGCGCCACGCCGCCGAGCGCGACGTGCTGGCCGCGGGCCTGCTGCTGCACCATCTGCTGGCAGGACAGCCGGCACTCGACGAGCCCGACCCGGCGCTCGCCATGAGCCGCATTCCTCCGGCGGGGCGCGAACTGATCCGCCTGCCCTGGACCACCCCGCACCCGGTGCCGGAGGCCTTGCGTGCCATCGCCAACCGCACTACGGCGGCACTGGAGCGCCAGCGCTACCTCAGTGCGCGGACGCTGCTGCAGGCGCTCGAAGGCTGGCGGGCCGCGCAGGCTCAGGATACCGGTGGGCCGCTCGCCTTGTTGCTCGACCGCATGCGCACCATCGGTCACCTGCCTGCCACGCCCGACGTGGGCGGGCGCGTCGCACGGCTCACGGGTATGGAGGGGCAGCGTACCGATGAGATGGCCGGACAGATCCTGCAGGATGTGGCGCTCAGTTTCGAACTGATGCGCCAGGTGAACTCGGCCCAGGTGCAAGGCACCCAGATCTCCGGCAGCGGACCGGTGCTCACGATCCGCCGTGCGGTGGCCCTTGTGGGGCTCAATGGCATCCGGCAGGCCGCTGCTGCTCTGCGCGTATGGCCGGGGCCCCTCGCGCCCGCCGGCGCGGAAGCCATGCAGCGCACCTTGGGTCGCGCTCGGTTGGCCGGGCACACGGCGCAGGTGTTGTGTCCCACGGGCTACGACCCCGAAGTGGTGTTCCTCGTGACGCTGTTGCAGAACCTCGGGCGCCTGCTCGTGCAATACCACTTCGCCGATGAGGCGGAGCAGATCTGGCAGCTCATGCGTCCCGTGCCACCACCCGCCGATGCCGAGCCCGGCACGGCCGACTCACCGGGCATGAGCGAAGCCGCTGCCGCCTACGCCGTGCTGGGCGTGGACATCGAATCGCTCGGTGCCGCCGTGGCGCGCCACTGGGGTCTGGGCGAGGAGGTGCAGCACATGATGCGCCGCCTGCCGCGAGATCGCGCCGTCCGTACGGCCGACGGCGACTCCGACGTGCTGCGCATGGCAGCCAGCGCAGCGAACGAGGCGGTCGATGCCGTCACGTTGCTTCCGCCCCCGCGCGTGGCACAGGGGCTGTCGCAGGTGGCGCAGCGCTACGCCCGCGTGCTCGATACCGGCGTTCGGGAACTGCAGGAGGCGCTGCAAGCGGCACGCACGGCCTTGCGCACCGGCCAGCGCGTAGCTTCCGTGCAGGAACGCGAGGCGACATCGTCAGGCGACGCCGCGTCCCCAGAACCGGCGTCGAGGGACTGAGATGGCGGTTCTCGCCCAAGCCACTCCCGCACCCGCGCGCCTCGGCCGATTCGAACTGCGCCGCGTCCTCGGCAAGGGGGCTCAGGCGACGGTCTGGCTGGGCTTCGACCCGCGCCTGGAGCGCGAGGTGGCAGTCAAGTTGATGCGCCCATCTCCCGGTGCCGATGCGGCGGCCGTGCATCACTGGCTGCACGAGGCCCGCAGTGTCAGCCGGCTGAACCACCCGCACATCGTGCCCGTGTTCGAGGCCGACATGCACGAGAGGCAGCCGTACCTCGTCTTCGAGTACGTGGCGGGGCGTACGTTGGCCGAGTTGCTGCGGTCGCGCGGCGCGCTTCCCGCGCGCGAGGCGGCCCAGATGATGGTGGGCGTTCTTGACGCATTGGGTGCTGCGCATGCAGCAGGCCTCGTCCACCGTGATCTCAAGCCCTCCAACATCCTCGTGGAAGGTACCGGCCGGGCTCGGGTCATGGACTTCGGCATCGCGGTGAGCGTCAAGGATGCCGGCCCCGACCAGCAGCAGGTGGTGGGCACGCCGGGCTACATGTCGCCGGAAGCGGCGCATGGCGCGGCGCCGTCGCCCGCCATGGATGTGTACTCTGCCGGCCTGGTGCTGGCCGAAGCCCTCGCCGGCCAGCCGCTCATTGCTGACAAGGATCCGTACCGTGCGATCTACCGCGCGGCGCACGAGGATCTGTCGTTGCCTGGCGGACTGGCCCCGGATGTGGACGATGCGCTGCGCGCCATCGTGCTGCGTGCGCTCGCACGCGATCCCGCGAACCGGCATGCCAGTGCTGTGGGATTCAAAGACGCGCTGCAGGACTGGCTCACGCCTGCCGTGGTGGCGGCGCCGCCGTCGGAAGGCACGCGCAGCGGAACGCTGGAGTTCCTGCTGCGACGCATGAAGCACCGCAGCGACTTCCCGGCTCTGTCCGATGCCGTGGCCTGTATCCAGCGCGTGGCGAACTCGGACAAGGAAAGCCTGGGCAGCCTCTCCAACGAAATCCTCAAGGACGTCGCGCTGACCAACAAGCTGCTGCGCTTGGTGAACACCGCGTCGTACCGCCATGCAGGCGGCGGCACCATCAGCACGGTGTCACGTGCCGTTGCGCTGGTGGGTTTTGCCGGCATCCGCAACATGGCGATGAGCCTGGTCTTGCTCGAACACATGAACGACAAGGCGCATGCCGGCCAACTGAAGGAGGAGTTCCTCCGCTCCTTGATGGCGGGCTCCGTGGCGGCGGAACTGAGCCAGGTATCGCGCGAGAGCGAGGAAGCGTTCATCGGTGCCATGTTCCGCAACCTCGGGCGGTTGCTCACCGAGTTCTACTTCCCCGAGGAGGCGCGCCAGGTGCGGGCTTTGCTGGGCGATCATGCCAAGACCGGGCGCCCTGCGACTCCCATGGTGGAGGAGTCCGCCTCGGTGTCGGTCCTGGGCATCAGCTTCGAGGAACTCGGCGTGGGTGTGGCCAAGAGCTGGGGGCTGCCGGACGGCTTGCAGCGCTGCATGCGCATGCCGCCGACCGAGGTGCCCGGGCGAGTGGCGGACCAGCCTGCGGAGCGTCTGCGATGGCTCGCCGTGGCGGGAAATGAGATCACCGATGCGCTGATGAACGCCGATCCCAGTGAGTCGGCGGCGTGCATCGCGGAGGTGGCCGGCCGCTATGGTCGAGTGCTCGCCATCGATGACGAGGAAGTGCAGCGCGCCGCCCGAACCGCCCGCCAAAGGCTGGCCGAGATGGCCCAGGCCATGAACCTTCATGTGGCGGCCGGAACACCGGCCAGCCGGCTGTTGCGCGGCCCGACGGAAGCAGCTTCGACGATAGAGGCACCCGACACGCTGACGCCGCACGAACTGCACGCCACGCTGCCCCAGCCGCTGGATCCGCAGCCTGGTGGCAGCGCCGCGGAGGTGATGGCGGCCGGCATTCAGGACATCACCAACTCGATGGTGGAAAGCTTCCGCCTCAACGAGGTGCTGCGCATGATCCTCGAGACCATGTTCCGCGCGCTGGCCTTTCGTCGGGTGGTGTTTTGCCTGCGCGATGCCCGCACCGAATCGCTGGCGGGCCGCTTCGGACTGGGCGATGACGTGGAGCGCGTGGCCGCGAGTTTCCGAGTCCAGCTCAAGGGCGCCAACGATCTCTTTTCGGCGGTATGTTTGAAGGGTGCCGACACGCTGATCAGCGACGCCAGCGCGCCCAACATCGCGGCCCGTCTGCCTGCCTGGTACCGACAGTCGGTGGATGCGCCGGCCTTCCTGCTGCTTCCCCTCATGCTCAAGGGTGCGCCAATTGCACTGATCTACGCCGACAAGGCCAAGCCTGGCGGCATCGAACTGGGTGAAAAGGAACTTTCATTGCTGCGAACTCTGCGCAACCAGGCGGTCATGGCGTTCAAGCAGGCGGGGTGACTGCCTGAGTATTCGGCCTCGGGCACATCGTTTGCCTCGTTTCTGAAGGTCTCTAGGACCCAGAAAAAGGAGTGAACGACCATGAAGCTCGCATTGACCGCGCTGTTGACCTTGTCTTGCGGTGGCCTCGCACTGGCGCAGTCCCAGACACAGATGGACACGCAGTCCACGCAAAGCCAAAGCGGCGCAACCCAGACACCAACCTATCCGGCAGCCGGACAGCCGGCTGGCACCACGTCGCCCCAACCCGGAGCCCCGGATTCGGCAGCCGGTACGTCAGGAGCGGGCACAGGGACCTCGAGCCCTGCCGCAGGTACCGGGGCAACGGGGGGCGCAGGCGCCGCAACCGGCACGCCGAGTTCAACCGACGGTACAGCTTCCGCTGCCCAGCGCGAGGTTACGGTCGACCTGAAGACCGAGGCTCCGCCTCCGCAAGATCCCCGTGCTGCTCGTGAGGAAGCCGCTGCGGCTCTGCGCTATGCGCGTACGGAAGGTTGTCGCAATGCGGGTTCGCGCGAAGCGCAACGGGAATGCCTGCGCCAGGCTCAATCGGACTATCGGGAAGCGCTGGGCCAGTCCACGCCCATGCAGCGCAGCCGCCACTGACGCACTGGTGCAAGAGCTGGTGTCGCGAGCCGCGTTCGCGGTATCGGCCGGCGGGGGAAGGAGAGGAGGTTGACGAGCCTTACCCCCGGCACTGGTCACAACGGTTGGGGCTGCTTCGTTCCCGACCTGACCCGGTTGGCCGCGTTCCCATGCGGGGAGGCCCGTCGGGCGCGATTGTAGGCGAGGCCGATGACCCCTCGCGCCAGCAGCTCAGCGCAACTGCAGCGCGTCGTCACCGAAGTTGATGCCCAGCGGTTCGATCACGAGACGCTTGGGCCCGGCTTCCACGCTGCCGGCAATGATTGCCGGCACGCCTTGCGCCTGGGCGATCTGCACGGTGCGTTCGGCATCCTCCTTCGCCATGTACAGCGCAAAACCGGCGCCCATGTTCAGCGTGCTGTAGGCCTCTTGATCGTCCTGCCGAGCATGCTCCTGGATGAAGCGCAGCACAGGCGTGACTTCAGGGATCGTGTGGATGCGATAGGTGAGGGCGGCGGGATGGCGCAGCAGCTTGCGCCAGCCGTGGCCCGTGATGTTGGCGCAGTAGTGAGGTCGGATGCCGGCGGCGTGCAGCGCCTCCGTCACGGGCGAATAAAGCACCGTGGGGGCGAGCAGCGCTTCGCCATACGAAAGTCCTTCGGACACCGGCGTGAGGTAGCCCTCGGGCAGCCGCTCCACGAGTTTGCGAGCAAGACTGAGGCCATTGGCATGGATGCCGCTGGAAGCAAGCAGCACGATGGCATCGCCCGCGCCGAGCCGGTCGCCCACCGACAGCCGCTCCTTGGGCTGGATGATTCCTGTGCACGAGGCGGCCAGGTCTATGCGGCCATCGGCGACGATACCGGCCAGCGCCGGCGTCTCGCCGCCGCCCCACGCCACTCGGCAGGTGTCACAGGCACGCTTCCAGCCATCCACCAGCGCTTGCGCGCGCGCGGTATCGGAGAACCATTCGGAGCCTCCCGCCGCCCAGTAGGCCTGCACCACCAAGGGCGTCGCGCCGACCGTGATGAGGTCATTGATCGCCATCGCCAGAGTGTCCTGCGCGATGCGGTCGTAGTAGCTCCTGCCCGTGAGGCGCGCCATTTCGTCTGCCACCAGTGCCTTGGACCCAAGACACTCGACGATGCTCGCGATGTAGAACGGACCCACATCCACCACGTAGGCCGATTCACCGCGCGAAGCGGCAACCTCCTTGAATCCATGGGCTGCCAGATGCGTGCCCGTGGCCGCGGCCGCGCGCTGCGCCGCGACCTTCAAAGGGTCGATCAGGTCGTAGTCGACGCCGGCTTGCTGATAGCTGAGTGTTGCGTGGGAAGGAGGCGTGGCAGCGGGATTCATGGGCCGGGATTATCGGCCACGCATCTCCTTGCATCGGGCGAGGGCGCCCGGCATGGCCTCGTAGAATCGGTCGCATGAGTTATGTCGTCCTGGCCCGCAAGTACCGACCGCGCAGCTTCGAGCAGATGGTGGGCCAGGAGCACGTCGTGCAGGCGCTGGCGAATGCGCTCACGCAAGGCCGCCTCCATCACGCCTACCTTTTCACCGGCACGCGCGGCGTGGGCAAAACCACCGTCTCGCGCATCCTCGCGAAATCGCTGAACTGCACAGGCGCCGACGGCCAAGGCGGCATCACCGCTCATCCTTGCGGAACATGCGATGCCTGCCGCGACATCGACGCCGGCCGCTTCGTCGATTACGTCGAACTCGATGCCGCGTCCAACCGCGGCGTCGAGGAGATCTCGCTGCTGCTGGACCAGGCCGTCTACAAGCCCGTGGTGGGGCGCTTCAAGGTCTACATGATCGACGAAGTGCACATGCTTTCCACGACCGCGTTCAACGCCATGCTGAAAACGCTCGAGGAGCCGCCGGATTACCTCAAGTTCGTGCTCGCCACCACCGACCCCCAGAAGGTGCCGCCCACGGTGTTGTCGCGCTGCCTGCAGTTCAACCTGCGCCCCATGGCCCCGCAGACCGTGCAGGACTATCTCGCGCGAGTCCTGGCCGACGAGGGCGTCGTAGCCGAACCCGGTGCGCTGAGGTTGCTGTCGCGTGCTGCCCGCGGCTCGATGCGCGATGCACTGTCTCTCACCGACCAGGCGATCGCTTACGGTGCGGGCGCGCTGGCCGACGCCGCCGTGCGCCAGATGCTCGGCGCGGTGGATCGCGGACATGCGGTACGCATCATCGAAGCGCTGAGCGCCGGCGATGGACCCGCTCTGGTGGCCGCTGTCGATGCGCTGCGCGGCCTCGGTCTCTCGGCCGCAGGTACCTTGGAGGAGCTCGCCGGTTTGCTCCAGCAGATGGCTGTCGCCCAGGCGGTTCCTGCTGCACTGGACCCGACCGATCCCGACCATTCAGTCGCGCAGCGACTCGCAGCCTTGCTGCCCGCGGACGAGACGCAGCTGGCCTACAGCATGGCCTTGCATGGCCGCGCTGAATTGGGGCTCGCCCCCGATGAGTACAGCGGCTTGACCATGGTGCTCTTGCGCATGCTGGCCTTCCGCCCACAGGCAGGCGGCGACGTCAAGCCCTTGCTGAAGCCAGCGAGCACGATGCCTGCCCGCTCCGCGGCGCAGCCCGTGGCGCGCGTGGCAGCCCCTGTGCGGGTAATCCAACCCGTTGCCCGGGCCGAACCGCCGCCGTGGGACGAAGAGGCGCCGTTCCCGATGGAAGAAGCTCCGGCGCCGCCGGCTTCCGTCACGTCGCGCCCGGGGCCCGCCGTGCACCCCGACACGAGCGCTGAACTTGTGCGAACGCCGGCGGGCGACCGTTGGTCGCAAGTGGTGCAGCAACTCATACAGGAAGGCGCGATTACCGCGTTGCCACGCGAACTGGCGATGCAAGCCCAGTGCCTCGACTTCGTCGACGAAGCTGGCACCGTCGTTTGCAGCCTGCGCGTGGAGCGAGAAATGCTCCGTGCCCCGGCCCACAAGGACAAGCTCCAGGCTGCATTGACCCAGTCGCTGGGCCGGCCTGTGAGGCTCGACGTCGAGGCCGGTGCCTGCGAGGACACCCCGGCATTGCGCCTTGCCGCTGATCGCGAGCGTCGGCAACGGGAAGCCGAGCAGATCATCCACAACGATCCTCTTGTGCAGGCGCTGATGGCCCATTACAAGACGGCGCGCATCGTGCCGGGATCGATCAAACCGCATTGAACGTCTGGAGAAACCGATCATGATGAAGAACCAACTCGCTGGCCTCATGAAGCAGGCGCAAGCGATGCAGGACAACCTGAAGAAGGCCCAGGACGAGCTCGCCACCACCGAGGTTGAAGGTCAGTCCGGAGCCGGCCTCGTCAAGATCACCATGACGTGCAAGCACGACGTGAAACGAGTGACGATCGATCCCAGCCTCCTCGCCGAGGACAAGGACATGCTTGAAGACCTCGTGGCCGCCGCGTTCAACGACGGTGTACGCCGCTCCGAGGAGGTCTCGCAGGAGAAGATGTCCAAGATCACTGCAGGCATGCCGCTGCCGCCCGGCATGAAGTTCCCCTTCTGATACGCCTATGGCCGAGCCTGCGCTGAGTGCCCTCATCGAGGCACTGCGCCGCCTTCCTGGAGTGGGCGTCAAGTCAGCGCAGCGCATGGCGTACCACTTGCTGCAGCATGACCGCGACGGGGCACTGCGATTGGCCGCGTCGCTGCAGGCCGCCGTAGGCAATGTTCGGCACTGTGAGCGCTGCCATACCTTCACCGAAACGACGGTGTGCAGCACATGCATCGATCCTTCCCGCGATGCGCGGCTGCTGTGCGTGGTCGAAACACCGGCTGACCAGGCTGCGCTGGAGCGCACCGGCAGCTACAGAGGGCTTTACTTCGTGCTGATGGGCCGTTTGAGCCCTTTGGATGGCATTGGTGCTCGCGACATCGGCCTGCGTGAATTGCTCGCCCGTGCGGCCGATGAGGTGGTGCAGGAGGTCATCATTGCGACTAACTTTACGGCTGAGGGCGAGGCCACCGCGCATGTCGTCGCCGAGGCTCTCAAGACGCGGGGGCTTCGCACCACGAGGCTGGCGCGCGGAGTTCCCATCGGAAGCGAGCTTGAGTACGTGGACCTGGGCACCATAGCGCACGCGCTTGTGGATCGACGCTGATCGGCTTCGCTAAGGTGCTCGGGAGGCGCGCTTCGCGCGGGTGCCAACCTTCGCGGCGGGTCGTGCCGATGACAGCCTGGCTGACTTGCGTGCGGTGCTCGCCACGCGCGGCCCGCTGGCTCCGGCGCGAGTCGCGCCCTTTGCTGACTTGGTGGCAAGGTACACCACGATCTTCTGACCTGGCGAGAAGCGCGCGGTGGGGCTGACGCCATTCCACTGGGCCAGCTGCGACACGGGCACGCGATAGCGGCGTGCCACGCTCGCCACGGTGTCCTTGCGTCCTGCCTTCAGTGACACCTTCCGTCGCGGTGGAAGGTCGGGTGCGAACATCACCGTGGCGTTGTGGGCGATGTGCTCCGACACATCGTCGTGATGCTTGCCGTTGCGTGGCACGACCAAGGTGGATCCAGCTCGTACCAGCATGCGCGGCGGGATGGCGTTGACTTCGCGCAGCTTGGCTTCGGGCAGCCCCAGTTGCTTGGCTGCATCTGCCGGCCGCAACGTCCTGGGGGCCACCCACGCCGTCCAGCTTGCCAACGGCCCGCGGTGCTCAGTCAAGGCTCTCAGAAATGTGTTCGCGTTGTCATACGGGAGCAGCACGTAAGGGGTGCCCGCCGCCAGAATGACAGGCTTGTTCATCTGAGGGTTGAGGGCCTGGAACTCCTCAAGTCTCATACCCGCCATGCGGGCAGCCACGTCTACATCGATGTCGCGGGTGATGGGTACGCTGAGGAAATACGGGTGGTTCGCCACTGGCGGCAGCGACAGGCCGTAATCCTCGGGGCGAGCCACGATGTTCTTCACCGCCTGCAGCTTGGGCAAGTAGTACTGCGTCTCGCTGGGCATGCGCAGACTGAGGTAGTCGGTGGGCAGACCTGCCCGCAGGTTGCGGGTGATGGCACGCTGGACGTTGCCCTCGCCCCAGTTGTATGCGGCCAATGCCAGTTGCCAGTCGCCGAACATGCCGTGCAGGCGCGACAGGTAGTCGAGCGCGGCGCGTGTGGATGCCAGCACATCGCGTCGATCGTCCCGGAAGATGTTCTGTCGCAGCTCGAAGTGCCGACCGGTGGCTGGCATGAACTGCCACATGCCCGACGCCTTTGCTGAAGACAGGGCCTGCGGGTTGAATGCGCTCTCCACAAAGGGCAGCATCGCCAGCTCGGTAGGCATGCCGCGCCGTTCCACCTCCTCGAGAATGTGGAACAGGTAGCGTGCGCCGCGTTCTGTCATGCGTTGCACGTAGTCGGGTCGTGTGGCGTACCACTGCTCGGCTTGGCGTACGAGGTCGGTGTCGAGTGTCGGCATCGCGAAGCCCCGTCGCAAGCGAGCCCACAGATCGCTGTGAGCCTCCACGTCCTCGAGGTTCACCTGCCGATCTGGTGTCAGAGGGTCGACCGGCACGGGCGGCGTGCCAGTGGTGTCGTTCGGCGTGGAGGGCGACTGCGAGGCCTCGACTGTCAGCGCGGACGGATCCGCTGACGTAGGCTCAGCCGCAGGCGCTGCAGGGACGGCCACAGGAACTGGCGTCTGGGCATTGATGACGGGTGCCTGCGGTACCGGCAGATTCGCGCAACCGGCCAGCGCGATAACCGCACAAGGCCTCCACCATGGCCGCCGTGCAAGGGCAAACAGGATCATTGGAATTCGTTCTTGCATCGCCAAAGCCCACGCATGTCGATGCATGGGCTCTTCGGAACGGATCGCAGGATTGTTCGACCTGCGACATGATGGCCGCGAAGAGGGGTCACTAGAATGCCCGCAGCGTCAGCATGAGCGACATGAAACCGCTCACCACCGGCCCCGGGTTCACCGGCGCGACCACAGGGCGCTGCTGGCTATGTCGGGCGCAGTGTGACGAAGGCGGCGCAATCAGTTCATGACAAAAAGCCCGGCGATTATAGGTTTGGCCCAGTGGCTCGGTACCCCGGTCGGCCGCTATCTGCTGGCCTGGGAACAGCAACATGCCGATCGCGCTGTGGCAGATGTGTTCGGATTTCACGCCGTGCAGATTGGCTTGCCCCAGCTCGACGCGTTGCGTGCCAACCGCATGCCGCACCGCTGGGTATGCGGTGATGGGACTTTCAAGTCCTCAGCCGTAAGCTTCGGTGACGAGCCGCCATCAAACTCGACCGTGGTGGCGGTGCATTGCGACTTCGATGCATTGCCGTTCGACGCGCAGAGTCTGGATCTCGTCGTGATGCCACATACTCTGGAGCTAGCCCACGACGCACACTTGGCGTTGCGTGAAGTCGAGCGGGTCCTGCGCCCTGAGGGCAGGGTCGTGATCCTCGGGTTCAATCCAGCCAGCCTGTGGAGCCTGCGCCAGCGGTTGGGCCGCGTGCGCCGCGGACTCGGGTTCGGTATGCGTCACCCGCTGTTCCTGCCCAGCAGCGGAGATTTCATCGGCTATCGGCGCCTGCGCGATTGGCTGAGGCTGCTCAGTTTCGAGGTGGAGGCCGGTCGCTTTGGTTGCTTTCGCCCGCCGGTGACCTCGGATCGCTGGCTGGCGCGCTTCGATTGGGCCGAGCAGTTCGGTGGCCGCTGGCTGCCTGTGTTTGGCGCGGTCTACGCATTGACGGCGGTGAAGCGGGTGCGTGGCATGCGATTGGTCGGTCTTGCACGCAGGGAACTCCTCAAGCCGAAGCCTGCGCCCGCTGCCGTCGCCCAGAATCACCGTTTTCAACGTACCGACGAGCCTGAAGGCCCATGACCACGAGCACGACTTCGCACACTGATGCATTCGCCTCAGTTGAGGCCCCTACGATCCGCAGGCCCCATGTCACCATCTACACCGATGGCGCCTGCAAAGGGAACCCGGGGCGCGGTGGATGGGGTGCTTGGCTCTCTTCGGACGGCCACGAGAAAGAGTTGTGCGGCGGCGAGCGTCTCACAACGAACAACCGGATGGAGCTAACGGCTGTCATCGAGGCGCTCGCTTCCCTGAAACGCAGTTGCGAGGTAACGCTTTACACCGACAGCGAGTACGTCCGAAAAGGCATTACCGAGTGGATTCACGGCTGGAAGCAGCGCGGCTGGAAGACAGCCGACAAGAAGCCGGTGAAGAACGCCGAACTGTGGGAGCGCCTGGACGCGCTGCGCAACCTGCACCATGTGAATTGGCGCTGGGTGCGCGGTCATGCCGGCGACCCGGGCAACGAACGTGCAGATGCGCTGGCCAACCGCGGCTGCGAGAAGGTTACCTGACGCTCATTTGGATCCGCAGACGTACGCGCCATCGCCCCTATAATCGCGCGCTTTCCCTTGCCACACCCGAAACCGACGCTTCGGGGTGGCTTCACCGCCCGGAGCGGTTTGTCGTGCCGGGTCGAATCCACGAGGAGTCTTATGCGTCACTACGAGATCGTGCTGCTGATCCACCCGGATCAAAGCGAGCAGGTTCCGGCCATGCTGGAACGTTACAAGGGCATCGTGACCGCTAGCGGCGGCAAGGTGCACCGGGTCGAAGACTGGGGCCGTCGTCAGATGGCCTATCAAATCCAGAAGCTCGCCAAGGCGCACTACCTGTGCATCAACATCGAGTGCGGCAAGGAAGTGCTGGAAGAGCTGGAAACGGGCTTCCGCTTCAACGATGCGGTGCTGCGCCACCTCACGGTGGTCAAGAGCAAGGCCGAGACCTCGCCCTCCGTCATGATGAAGATGGTCGAAAAGGAAGAGGCTCGCAAGACGCCGCAACAGCAGGAGGCCGCGGCCTGAGGACGATGGCCGCGTTGCTGCCGGCTGGCGCACGATGAACCGACTGGTTCTCACCGCGCAGCTGGTTGAGCGCGGTGCCATGCGATACACCCCCGCCGGACTGCCAGCCCTGGACCTCGGCCTGAAGCACGAGTCAGAAGTTGCGCAAGACGGCCAACCGCGTAAGGTCTTCATGGAGATCAAGGCGCGGGCCATCGGGGAGATCACGCGGCGTCTAGCAACACTGGAGATCGGAAGCTCCCACGGCTTCGCCGGCTTCCTCGGTTCCCAGCGCAACGGGCGCGGCATCGTTTTTCATGTGACCGAGCTGGACTAATCCTTCCACACCAGTCAGTACAGATTCAAAAGAGGTGAGATATGCCCCCCCCACGTGGCAAAGGCAAGTTTTCCAAGGACCGCAAGCCTAAGCGTAGCCAGCAGTCGTTGCTGTTTCGCCGCAAGCGCTTCTGCCGCTTCACGGTCACTGGCGTGACCGAGATCGACTACAAGGACGTAGACACGCTGCGCGACTTCATCAGCGAAAACGGCAAGATTACGCCGGCGCGTCTCACGGGTACCCGTGCGTTCTTCCAGCGCCAGCTCACGACCGCGATCAAGCGTGCGCGTTTCCTGGCTTTGCTGCCTTACACCGATCAGCATCGCGCCTGAGGAGACCCGCCATGCAAGTGATACTGCTGGAAAAGGTGGCCAATCTCGGCAACCTTGGAGACGTCGTCAAGGTCAAGGACGGCTATGCCCGCAACTTCCTGATTCCCACGCGTGCCGCGCGTCGCGCGACGGAGGCGGCCATCAAGGAGTTCGAAGCCAAGCGTGTCGAGCTCGAGAAGGCTGCGGCCGAGAAGCTGTCAAACGCCCAAGCCCTGGCGGGGAAAATGAATGGCCGTACCGTGCACATCACGCAGAAGGCGGGTGTGGACGGCCGGCTGTTTGGCTCGGTGACCAACTTCGACGTCGCCGAGGCGCTGAACCGCATCGATTTCAAGGTGCAGAAGGCGCAGGTGCGTATGCCTCATGGTCCCATTAAGACCGTGGGTGAGCACACCGTCACCGTCGTACCGCACACGGATGTGGTAGCGGAGGTGAAGGTTGTGGTGCTCGGCGAAACCGACTGAGCGTTAACTGCAGCAAAACTGCGTAGGGGCCGGCATATGCCGGCCCCTTCTTCTTGCGGGTACAGGTTATCCCCATGGAGTCCTCTGACTACCCACTGGATATCCACAGTCCTGGTCACGGCGGGCGTTCCCGCGTCAACCGGCACAAACACGTTTCGAACGATGTCCACAGTCTTCCAGTCCTCCGACCGCATCTCTAGCGATGCCGATCTCGACGTTGCGAAGCTGCGGGTTCCTCCTCATTCCATTGAGGCAGAGCAGAGCGTCCTGGGCGGTCTGCTGCTTGACAACAGCGCCTGGGACCGTGCCGGCGACCTGCTGACGGACAGCGATTTCTACCGCTATGAGCACCGCCTGATCTATGCGGCAATCGGTGCACTGGTCAACGCGACCAAGCCGGCTGACGTGATCACAGTGTTCGAGCATCTTCAGAGCCTGGGCAAGGCCGAGGAGTGTGGCGGTCTGGCATACCTCAATGCGCTGGCGCAAAGTGTGCCGAGCGCGGCCAACTTGCGACGCTATGCCGAGATCGTTCGCGAACGTGCCGTGCTGCGCAAACTGGTGGCCGCCAGCGACCAGATCGCCACTAATGCCTTCAACACACAAGGCCGGCCGGTTACCCAGATCCTGGACGAAGCCGAAGGCATGATCTTCAAGATCGGCGAGGAGGGTTCGAAGTCCAAGCAGGGCTTCCAAAGCATGGACTCGCTGGTGGTGCAGCTCATCGACCGCGTGAACGAACTGCACGAGAGCGGCGCCGAGGACGTGACCGGCGTGCGCACCGGCTTCTTCGAGCTTGACCGCATGACCGCGGGCCTGCAGCCGGGTGATCTCATCGTGCTGGCGGCGCGGCCCTCGATGGGCAAGACCGCATTCGCACTCAACATAGGTGAACATGTCGCAGTGAACGAAGGCTTGCCGGTGGTGGTCTTCTCCATGGAGATGGGCGCCGCGCAGCTTGCGCTGCGGATGGTGGGTTCTCTCGGCCGCATCGACCAGTCGCACCTACGCACCGGCCGCCTGCAGGACGATGAGTGGGGCCGTCTGTCCGAGGCGGTGGAAAAGCTCGGGAAGGTGAGCATGTTCATTGACGAGAGCCCCGGCCTCACCCCTAGCGAAGTGCGGGCCCGCGCGCGACGGCAGGCGCGGCAGTGCGGTCAGCTTGGGCTCATCATCGTCGACTACCTGCAACTCATGAGTGGCAGCGGTGGCGGCGGGGACGAGAACCGCGCGACCGAGATCGGCGAGATCTCGCGGGGTCTGAAGGCTCTCGCCAAGGAGCTGCGGTGTCCGGTGATCGCGCTTTCGCAGCTCAATCGCAGTGTCGAAACACGCACGGACAAGCGACCGATGATGAGCGACTTGCGCGAGTCAGGTGCCATTGAGCAGGACGCCGACGTCATCATGTTCATCTATCGCGACGAGTACTACAACAAGCCCGACGGCCCGAACCCGACGAAGGAACCTGGCGTCGCCGAGATCATCATTGGCAAGCAGCGCAACGGCCCGGTTGGAACCGTCAAGCTCGCGTTCCTGAAGCCGCTCACCAAGTTTGAAAACTTGGCTCCGGGGAGCTTGTCTGGCGACGAGTACTGATTGGGAAGGGTTCTCCCTTGGTGGCTTGGTCCTGAATACTGTATATATTCACAGCGATATGCTGGGGACAGGGAAGGAGTCAAGCTTGCAAAGTCACTGCTACAGAATTGGGTTCATCTGGTCGCAGTTGGATGGGTCAGAAGTGCTTCTGACGGCTAGCTTCTGGTCGCATCAGTCGTCCATGGCAAATCGTGCACGTCGATGCGAACCATTCCAGTCAGGAATGATGGGCCTCGGGAGCTATGCAAGGTGCGCCGCGTAACGCGCAGCTATTGCGAATGCGTCACACCAGAAGCGTTCCCTTCGTTCCTGACGCCCGCGTGCCCGGGCCGGTAAAGGGCCGCGGCACGTCCTGGGCCATCGAACATAGGTATTCGTCCAACCGAACCGAAGCCTTCGACGATGGGTGGGGCGCCTTGGACCAAGCGGTGGAGTTGGCAAAGCTTCCGCCGGCCACGAAGATCATCGAGGAGCGGGTCAAGGCCATCCTGTCTAGCAACGATTCGCCCGATATCGGTTTCGACCTGTCCGTCAACCCGTATCGGGGTTGCGAGCACGGCTGCGTGTACTGCTACGCGAGGCCTACCCACAGTTACCTGAACCTTTCGCCGGGTCTTGATTTTGAAACTCGCATTCTTGCGAAGATCAATGCAGCCGAGAGACTGCGCGAGGCCTTTGCCACCCGGCCGTACCAGCCGCTGATGCTGAGCCTCGGCTCGGCCACCGACGCGTATCAGCCCGCCGAGCGCAGGCTGGGTATCACGCGCTCAGTGATCGAGGTCTTGGCTGAGTGTCGGCATCCGTTCTCGCTAGTGACGAAGTCGTCCGGTGTAGAGCGCGACCTCGACCTGATCGGTCCCATGGCCCGACAGCGACTTGCTACGGTGTATCTCTCTATCACCACTTTGGATAGCGGGCTTGCTCGCATCCTGGAGCCCCGCGCTGCCGCGCCACATCGCCGGTTGCAAACTGTGGAAGCCTTGGCGCGGGCTGGCGTGCCGGTGGGTGTAAGCGTGTCGCCGGTGATTCCCTTCATCAACGAGCCTGAGTTGGAGCGCATCCTCGAAGCTGCCGCGCAAGCGGGGGCCACTTCGGCGTTTTCCATCGCGCTGCGCCTGCCTTGGGAGGTGAACCCGATCTTCCAGCAGTGGCTACAAACGCACTTCCCGGAACGAGCAAGCAGGGTGATGGCGCGCGTCCGAGAGATGCACGGTGGCAAGGACTATGACGCGCGCTTCGGCTCTCGCATGACGGGTGAGGGTGTCTGGGCCCAGTTGCTGCAGCAGCGCTTCACCAAGGCCGCCGCTCGCCTGGGGTTGAACCGCGAGCGTGTCGAACTCGACCTGACTCATTTTCGTCCACCGCGCTCACCAACTCACACAGGCCAGCAAGAGCTCTTCTGACCAGTACGTGGCGCGCGATCAGACCGCAGACATGGTGGTGCTCGCCGCGTTGGGAGCGGAGGCCAACCGCAGCCCTCCGGCTGCGCGGGTGCCTTCGCGTACGCCGACCGCCGACCCACCTCGGGCAACGCTAAGTCGCTCAAGATCCTGCAGCTGGGAGATCAAGGACGCCAAGTCGTCGATTCGTTCACGATGGCGCTGAACCAGCAGGCCCGCCAGGTCGATCAACTTGGCGTTGCGAGTGCGGGTGCCCTGGGCGAGCAGCAGCCGCACCGCCTCTGAGGGTGTCCCCTTGAGCGCGTGCTCCATGGCCTTCTCGGCAATTCGTGAGATCGTTGCATATGCTGCTTTGATGATGCTGCCGGCCGGTTCGGCGCCTTGCGCGGAAGCGGCCAGTACCTCCATGGCGGCACGCGAGACGCAGAACCGCAACGCCACACGCTCCACCTGCGCCGGCATGTCGTCGAGCTGGATCTCGTTTGTGTGCAGCCGCGACCATAGCGCGATCAGATGGCATGCCGCTTCCATATTCATGTCGCTGCGGTCCACGTCGTCCGTGAGGTCTCGCATCATGCGCACGGCCTCGGCTACCTTCCTGTCGTGCATCAGGCGCACGGTTCGCACCGCCGCATCAAAGCGCTGCAGGCGTGGGCATGCGGCGCCGCGGGCTATGCGGCGTGCGAGGTGGTCTTGCGTGCGTTGCAGGCCCCGCGAGTCGCGGGCGTCGAACTGCAACAGTGCGAGCAGCACCAGCGCGTACTCATCGAACATCTTCGATGAGATGCCGATGGTGCAGGCGCGCTCCAGGGCTTGCAACGCAGGCTCCCTTTGTCCCGCGTAGAAGGCCAGCGTGCCGCTGGGCGATGTCCCGCCAAGTGTTGAACGCGTGAGCTGAGGTGGCGGCTCCTTTGA